>NZ_JBFUIX010000063.1:0-41582 GCF_056401635.1 Paenibacillus sp. P4_E11
CAATCAGGGAGGTTCAAACAAGATGTTTGAGCTAAAGGGGTCCTTTTTCACTTGGAACGGCCGTTTTTGCTTCTATCAACAGTTAATCGACAGCCTTTTTTTCGGCTTACAGCGGTCCCGACAAGGCACGCGGGGCTGTTCCGGTTGACCCGCGACTAATTATTATTGTTCACGGTCACTTGCTTTTCCTTCGGCTTCCGCGGAGCAGCAGGTTCCGCTTCGAATCGTTTTCGCTCGGTCCGCTCAATCTGAACGATTCTTCCGTCATGAACCACGATTTGAACCGTGCCATATTCCAATCCGTTCACGCTTTGAATAATACGCTCGCTCCAATACTCATCGACTTCTAACGGCTTCGCCATGCTAATCCCTCCATTTTCTATTAAATATGAACAGGCATCGGATCGAATTTCAACCCGTTCTCCTGCGTTACATGCTCCGACTCCTTGTATAGATACAGCCTATGAACCAACACCTTCACGGAATCGCCTGGATTCAATATCGGCAACTCCAGGGAACGGTAGCCGAACAAGCGGCTTTCTCCGACTTCAACTTCTACCTGCCAATTGGTGCCGCGGAAGTAGACGTTCCTTACATGGCCCTCTTCTGCTGCAGAAGTGAGAGAGATCTCACCCGGCAAGCCAATCTCAAGAAACTCTGGCCGAATCATCGCCTTCGCACCCGGCAGCTGCAGTTGCTCGAAGCCTTTCAGCTGCGAGGGATCGTCCAATTGGTTCGATTCACCAATGAAACTAGCCACGAATGGCGTTTGCGGGTATCTGTAAATATCGATTGGCGCTCCTTGCTGCTCCAGCTTGCCGTTGTTAATAATCATGAGTTGATCCGCCACTTCAACCGCTTCCTCTTGGTCGTGGGTAACGAAGATCGTCGTGATGCCCACACGATCGATCATCTCCTTCAGCCACGTACGCAGCTCCTTGCGTACCTTGGCGTCGATCGCTGCGAACGGCTCATCGAGCAGCAGCAGCTGAGGCTCAGGCGCAATCGCCCGGGCGAAGGCGACGCGCTGGCGTTGACCACCGGACAGCTGATTCGGCAGCCGCTTATCCAGCCCCTTCAGACCGGTCAGCTCAATCAGTTCACTCACGCGCTCCTTGATCTGCGCCTTCGTCCGCTTCTGCACCGTCAAGCCGAACGCGATATTATCGAACACGCTCATATGGCGGAACAACGCATAGTTCTGGAAGACGAAGCCGATGCCCCGCTGTTGCGGTGGTAAGTCGTTCACGCGCTGTCCGTGGAACAAGATGTCCCCTGTATCCGGCTGCTCCAGTCCCGCGAGGATACGGAGTATCGTGGTTTTCCCTCCCCCACTCGGGCCAAGCAGTCCTATCAGCTTCCCTTTCTCAATCTCGAAGCTCACGTCCTTCGTCGCCTGGAAGCTGCCAAAGCTTTTCGTCAAGTGTTTGGCTACGATATGCATCCGGTTTACTCTCCTTCCCGACTGTGCCGAGGTTGATATTTCCATTCGATCAAGCTCTTGATGATAAGCGTTACGACAGCCAACAGCACCAGGAGAGAGGCCATGGCGAATGCACCGGCAAAATTGTATTCATTATACAAAATCTGAATGTGCAGCGGCATCGTATTCGTTGAACCCCGGATATGACCGGACACGACCGAGACAGCACCGAACTCTCCCATCGCCCTGGCGTTACACAGAATGACGCCATACAGCAATCCCCACTTGATATTAGGCAGCGTCACTTTCCAGAAGATGCGCCAGCCCTTTGCGCCTAGTGTAACAGCCGCCTCCTCTTCCTGGTTACCCTGCGCTTGCATGAGCGGGATTAACTCTCTTGCTACGAAGGGGAAGGTGACGAAGATCGTCGCCAGCACGATACCTGGCAGGGCGAACAGGATCTTGATGTCATGCGCTTGCAGCCAAGGTCCGAACCAGCCGTGTGCGCCGAACAGCAATACGTAGATCAACCCCGAAATGACCGGTGATACGGCATAAGGGAGATCGATGAGTGAGATTAGTAAGTTTTTACCCTTGAAGCTGAACTTCGTGATCACCCATGCCGCCGCAATCCCGAAGATCAAGTTCGCAGGTACAGCAATCGCCGCTACTGTCAAGGTCAAGCGAATGGCGGATGCTGCATCCGATTCGACCAGCGCGGCGGCGTACACCTCGGCACCCTTGCGGAACGCCTCAGCGAATATGCTAACCAAGGGCAGCACAAGTAGAAATCCTAGAAACAACAGAGCTATCGAAATCAGAATCCACTTGACCAGACGTGGTTCCGTAATGTGCTGGGGCCTTGAGGCACTAGATGGCCTCGTCTTGGGTACAGTCGTTACATAGCCAGCCATGCATTCGCTCTCCCTTCCTTACTGCAACGTAGTGGCATGTCGATTCGACCGCCATTGCAGGAAATTAATAATGAGCAGCAAGAGAAAGGAAATGACGAGCATGACAAGCGCAATCGCCGTCGCTCCCGTATAATCGTATTGCTCCAACTTCGTCATAATGAGCAGCGGAGCGATCTCCGTCTTCATCGGCATGTTGCCAGATATGAATACGACCGAACCGTATTCGCCTACCGCCCTTGCGAAGGCTAACGTGAACCCAGTCAGCAACGCAGGCAGCAGTTCTGGGAACAACACCTTGCGGAACGTCCTCCACCGATTAGCCCCCAGGCTGACTGCGGCTTCTTCCACTTCCTTCTCCAGTTCCTCGATGACCGGCTGCAACGTTCGGACGACGAACGGGATGCCGATGAACGTCAGCGCCAGCATGATACCGAGCGGTGTGAAGGCGATCTTGATGCCGAGCGGCTCCAGTATCTTCCCAATCCAACCGTTCTGCGAATAGATCGTCGTCAAGGCGATGCCAGCAACCGCTGTCGGAAGAGCGAAGGGCAGATCGACCATGGCGTCCACAAGCTTTTTTCCTGGAAATGTGTATCGGACAAGCACCCAGGCTACAATGAACCCAAATATCGAATTCACTATACCGGCACCGAGCGCCGTACCGAAGCTGATCTTATAAGCTGCTACAACCCGCGGGTCTGTTACCGTATGCCAGAACTTCTCCCAGCCCATGCCGGATGTCTTAATGAATATTGCCGATAGTGGTAAAAGGACGATCAAACTCAAATACAGGACAGTAAAACCCATCAAGATGCCGAATCCGGGTATAATACTGCGCTTTCTCCAACCTTTCGCCATAAACCCTTTCTCTCCCCGCTATGGGATGATGTCCGACAGCCCGGACTGCATCCATTCCGCTACAATTATGGTTTGTAAATCTGGTCGAACACGCCACCGTCGGCGAAGTGAGTTTTCTGTGCTTTGGTCCAACCGCCGAAGATTGGATCGTCAATCGTGAACATGTTGATCTTCTGGAACTGCGATTCGTATTTCTTCGCTACGGATTCAAGGCGTGGACGGTAGTAATTCTTGGCCGCGATGTTCTGGCCTTCTTCGGTGTACAAATATTCTAAGTAAGCTTGCGCCACTTCGCGAGTGCCTTTCTTGTCGACGACCTTGTCGACTACGGCTACAGGCGGTTCCGCCAAGATGCTGACAGAAGGATTCACGATCTCGAATTTGTCTTTGCCGAACTCATTAATCGAGAGGTAGGCTTCGTTCTCCCAAGCGAGCAGCACATCGCCAATTCCGCGTTGGACGAACGTTGTGGTGGAGTCACGAGCACCGGAGTCCAGTACCGGTACGTTCTTGAACAGCTTACCGAGGAATTCCTTCGCCTTCGCATCGTCCTTGCCATTCTTGTTGTACGCATAGCCGTATGCCGCCAAGTAGTTCCAGCGAGCGCCGCCTGAAGTCTTCGGATTCGGCGTGATGACCTGGATACCCGGCTTGATCAGATCGTCCCAGTCTTTGATGCCTTTCGGGTTTCCTTTTTTCACCAGAAATACGATCGTCGAGGTGTATGGTGAGCTGTTGCTCTTCAGCTTGCTCTGCCAATCTTTCTGAAGGAGGCCCTTTTCCTGGATGGCGTCAATGTCATAAGCAAGTGCCAATGTGACTACGTCTGCTTCCAATCCATCGATTACCGAGCGGCCTTGCTTGCCCGAACCGCCATGTGATTGCTTGATTGTAACTTCTTGGCCTTTCTTTTCTTTCCAGTATTTAGCGAATGCTTTGTTATATTCTTGATAAAGTTCGCGGGTCGGATCGTAGGATACGTTCAATAGTTCTACTGGTTTAAGATTCTTCGTAGCGCCTGCGCTTGGAGTTTCTCCTGCAGCCGTGTTAGATGTTGTCCCGGAGCTTCCACCGCAAGCCGTCAAGCCTACCAAGGATAAGGCTAATGCGCTTAACAGCGAAACTTTGCGAATGGACCGAAGCACAGTCGGTTGATTCGTACTCATAACGATAACTCTCCCTTTTTATAAAAAATGGTTATAAATCACTTACAGTTCATCGGTTCTGCTTTGAATTACGAATTGTGCTTCGCTCCGGTTGTCCGGTAGACAAACTTTATTATTCCGATAAACTTACTATGATATTGGATATAATAGCACCCGTCTGGTCGGTGTGTCAATGCGTTTTTTGGAAATAAATGATGCACAAATAAAAAACAACCTCACACAGCATATGCCGGAAGGTTGTTATGGGCTACTTATGTTTTCAGCAAGCAATCGCTAAGACGAATTACAAAGATTTCAATCCCAGTCCAATCGCACAAACCATGATGATACAAGCGGCGAACTTGGTGACGGCAAAATAAAAGTCGCTTGGCTCTGGGTCCTTGACCCATAGACCGTAAGAGAGGGTAAACATGAACCGTTGAAACGCTTCATAGCGGAATCCGCACCAGCCATAAAGGAACAGTGCAATGGACCCCATAAAGCCGAAGATGCTGCCATTAAACGATTGATATTGGGTATACGCCAACGTAACCAGCTGGCTGGGCAAGTATACTTCTTCGTTTGGACTAAGCACTCTTTTATCATCCACATAAATTGTTACTTGCGAGACCATGTCACCTTGATCGTCGTAGACTAGGAATATGCCGCTGTGTCGAACTGCCGTATAGGTGCCGCCATTCGGATAGGAGATGAGAAATGTCGGATCGTCCTTTCCTCGAACCTCTCGAACCGTGTACATCTTGTCTTCGATGAGGAGCTCCTTGCGATCCGGGAAGTCTGTTACTACGACGTCCTTCGCCTCGCTGCTATTGGAGTGATACGTAATCGCATCTCCCTCATGGGAAAGCTTCGAATATTTGTACGCATTGAGATAAACGACTTTCGTGAAAAAGTGCGGAATCGCCCAAATGGCAACGAGTAAGGCTATGATACCCACAATAGTCACCTGGAATCCGCGTGATCTGCTCAGATGCTGCAAGATCATATGTAAGTTCTCCCTTCAAGAACAGCGTGTACGCTATATATAGGTACGCAGCCATTCCTTGGGAGTTGCACCATTAACCAAATTGCTCGCTCTCTTCCAAGTAGATGTCCAGATCCTTCAGACAAACCCCCAGGTAACCATGCAAGCCACTTAATTCATCCAGGTTGACCCACGAATAATGGTAAATCCAGCCGTTATCTTCGTCGTTGCTCTGCACCACATGGGTGAACGTCTCCTGGCATTCGGCCTCCATCTGATAGTAGAAGCGCTTCGTTGTGCGATCGGTTGCTTCCGTGTAGTACGTATATTCTCCGAGCAGCATGATCTGCATCGGCACAAGGCCGGCTTCCTCCTTCACTTCCCGGATCAGCGCGTCTACCAAGCCTTCATTCGGCTCGACAGTCCCCCCCGGTACCTGATAGCCCAGATGCTCGAACCCTTGCTCACGGAACACCAAGAGCTGCTTATGGCCATCCTCGTATCTCGTGATGTAAGCTGTAACTTTCAATATCGTATCGTTGCTCATAGCAATCTTTGCCCCCATTCATTTCCGATACATTCGAGCCATCCCTACTAATTTCCTTTTCCCTGTATAGAAAAAAAACTGACCGGAAATCTAAAATGAACAACCTCCGCAGGCAGCAGCCCCGGAGGTTGTTCACTTCGTACGTATAGGATTAATTAATCATCTTCATGAGTCCCTTGAATTCCAATTCCTCGAACTTCGCAATCACTTGATGGCGGTCGATCTCCCAAACGCTAGATTCCAGTGTGCAAGCGACCGGCACGTCCAGACGAATAGTAGCTAGATCGCGGCACAGGTGCAGCATCTCAAGCTCAGCCTCGATCTTGGCCTTGACGCTCTTGGGCAGAACCTCGATGTTGGCAAGAATGCCATCGATTGATTCGTACTCCAGCAGTAGCTTCACTGCTGTTTTCTCACCAATGCCCTTCACGCCAGGATAGTTGTCGCTCGTATCGCCAGTTAGACCTTTCAAGTCGATGATTTGCGCCGGCGTGAGCTGCTTCTCTTCTTTCAACGTCTGCAGGTCATAGACCATGTAGTTGTTCGGGCCCTTCTTCATTATGATGACCTTGGTCCGCTCGGACACGAGCTGGAGCATATCGTGGTCACCAGTTAGGATGAAGACATCCAAGTCGCGGCTGAACGCAAGCGACAACGTCCCGATGCAATCGTCCGCTTCATAGCCAGGAATGCCGACATTCGGAATGCCGAAGCTGGACACGACTTCTTTAACCAAGTCGAACTGCGGGATCAGGTCCTCCGGCGCATCTGGCCGATTGCCCTTATACTCTGCGAATTGCTCGGTACGGAACGTCTTGCTGCCCATATCCCAACAGCATACGACGTGCGTCGGGCCGAACATCTCGATCGCATCGAGCATGTACTTCACGAAGCCATACACCGCATTAGTCGGCACTCCAGTGCTTGTCCGCTTAATATAGCCGCTGTAGGCGCTAGCAAAGTAAGCACGGAACAAGAGCGCCATCCCATCCACCAGCAGCACCGACGGTTGTTTTTCCGACATCATACCCACTCCCTCGTATAAGTAATGAATCCTAATAAATCACTGCAATTACTCGTGCATCCTAAATTCCGACAAACCGCTTCATCTTGCACGACTCATTTCCCGGGAAATTTGTCGAGTCGCTAATACCGCCCACCTGTCAAGGAATGCAAAAGTCCTGTATATGGAGGCAATTGCTGCTGGATCGCCCATAACATGAAGAGCAGGAATAGCGCCAGCCCTCCGTATGCCAACCCGAACTTCCATCTCAACGGACGTGATACCACATAGTAGTTCTCATTCTCGTGCGGCACATAGTCGACTTCGTACTTCATCACGAGCCGCTTCGGAATCTGATTCCATTTGAAATCAACTCCCGTACTGTGAACCCGGCTAATGATTCCTTGCTCCTGCATTTCGATTCGTTTCACCCGGTCAGCCAGTTCCCAGCGAATCTCTACGAATTGTCGGCCGTCCAGCTCGCAGTAGGTCGTGTAATCCAACTCGCCCACGTGCTGATAGCCGTTAATGAGCCAATCCGGATTCGTAATCTGCGTGGAAGGCACATCAATTCTGCCATACACCGTATATGTAGTTCCCCGACCATTGGTCTTCCATATGAACCGCAGAAACAGATCGATGGAGAACAGCGCCCAGACAATGAACAGAAGTATCGATTTGATGTAGATGACGATGATAATGCCTGATAACAACCCTGCAATCCACATCCAGCGCGTGACCGTTGTAGCGATCCGCCCCCCATCCAACGGATGAATAGGCAGCAGATTGATCAGGTTCAGCACGAAGCCGATATACGCAATGACATAGAAGAGAGGATGATCCGTAGCCCACGCCAGGCAAAAGCAGACAAAAGCAGCTGCTGACCCGAGAACCGGTCCGCCGATAGCAATATACGCTTCTGTGACCGCATCTCTAGGATTTCGCTTCAACATAATAAGCGCTCCGAGGAACGGGATGAAGAAGGGTGCAGTAACCGGAATGCCTTTGCGTCGCGCCGCCCATATATGGCCTAACTCATGGAACAACACCATAATCACGACACCTACTGCGAACTCCCATTGGTACAACCAAGCATAGAGAGCGATCGCTACACCTGCGCTAAGTACTGCTCCGCCGGCCTTTCCTAGCTGGAAGATCGAGATCAGTGTCTTCGCCTGGGCAAGCAAAAAGGCGCCAATCGCGCTAACGCCCCACCATCTGGGATTATCCGGCTTCCCTGAACTTGCCAAGTGCACAACCTCCCGTCTCTCGTCTATCAACCGCGCAATACGGTAGGCTTGTTACTTTGGGGCTCCTGAAGAACCCCATACTTGTTCGTACTGCTCTTCTTTATAGCCAACTGTGACGTGGTGTCCATCGTCAACAATCGGTCGCTTGATCAATCTTCCGTTCGAGGCCAGCAAGTCGATCATCTCGTCGCGGGTCATGCCCGGAAGCTTGTCCTTCAAGTTCCATTCCTTGTACACTTCACCAGAGGTGTTGAAAAACTTCTTCAGCTCCAGCCCGCTTCGATCTATGATTTCTCTTAATATATCGGCAGATGGCGGCGTCTCGAACAGATTGATCTGCTCAGGCTCAACTCCTTTGCGCTTCAAGGACTTAAGAGCGTCTCGGCAAGTGTCACACTTGGGGTATAAGTACATCGTAACTGGCATGCGTGTAAGTTCCTTTCTTCCGTCATTCAGACTCGAGGTCCACTCTCAAGAATAGCCGACAAAGCCGCAAAAAACAAGCCTTTCGAGACAGGCAAATGTCGGACGCGAATGACCTGTTGTCTTCTATTCGGTTATGTGGACAGCCCTATACTTTAATTTTCTTCCAATCCCCTTTGCGGAATCGGAGCGCCAAGAAGACAGACCGGTAAACCTGATCTACGGCAATCGCCAACCAGGCACCCAGCAATCCCCAATGGAACCCATAGACGAACAACAGCGTGAGCAATACTCGGATACCCCAAACCCCGATAAACGTAATTTTAAGCGAAAATCTCGTGTCCCCTGCTCCTCGCAGTGCCCCAGCCAATATGTATTGAGCCGCTTGGAATACTTGCGTGAGCCCGATCACCTGCATCGCAATCGTGCCTAGTCGAATCACTTCCGGATCATTCGTATACAACAGAAGAATCCACTTGGAACCAAATATAAAGACGATTCCGAATGCTCCTAATGCAATCATCCCTAGTCTATTCGTCTCCCAGGCCAGCTGCTCCGCCAACTGCGGCTTTTGCGCGCCCAGTCCTTGACCGACTAAGGTTGTGGCGGCACTCGCCAATGCGAGAGCAGGCATCCATGTCAGTCCTAGAATGTTGAACGCAATTTGGTTTGCGGCGAACACTTGCGTCCCTAGTCCAGCGATAAGCACCGTTAAGAAAATTTGTCCGACCCGTATCACGAATGATTCTCCAGCACCAGGTAGCCCGATCTTGAGAATACGGCGAATCAGCTCCCGATTCATCTGGCCGATCTGCGAAAGACGCAGCTTGATCTTCTTACGGCCTGAGAACACGCCGCTCAGCATCCAAACTGCAGCCAGCAGACGTGCGAATAACGTCGAGATTCCTGCCCCCAACAAACCGAGCTCCGGTAGTCCGAACCAACCATAGATAAGCGGTACTCCAATCGCCACGATGATCGCATCAGTCGTGACATTGATCTTCGCCGACGTCCTCGTATCCCCTGCTCCGCGCAATACAGATGAGACGCTGTTGGTCAGAATCGTAAAGCCGAATGCCAGGAACGACAGCCGTGCATACCCTACACTGCCAGCCACGACTTCGGACGTCGCCCCCATCAAGCGCAAAATGTCCGAGGCGAACACGATCAGCACTAGCACGATCGGGATAATGAACATGATATTGACATTAAAGCTCGTCTGCGCCGAACGGTCCGCTTCTTCCTTGTTGCCGCCGCCAATCGCACGAGCCACAATGACCGTCGAACCGATGTTCATGGCGGCGAAGAGCATCATGCAGAATTGGATCGGCTGGCTGGTGAGCGCAACCCCGGCTACAGCCTCCGCGCTGACCCGGCTGACCATAATCATGTTCAGCATCATAATCAGGTTGCTTAATAGCATCTCGGTCAGTGTCGGCCAGGCAAGATCCAATACTTTGCGGCGTATTTGCTTCTTGCTCAGTTGCTCTTCATCCGGTGGGATCTGTGTTTGAGGCTGGTTGTTGCTGCTGATCTGGGTTTGCGAGTGGGACATCGTGTGGTGGACCTCCGCCGGAAAATGATATTTCCTTAATATACCATATGGCGAAGATGGTGAATACTTGAAATTTACATCCTAGGCTTTCGCATGAAATGATTGATCACTTCCGAGAAGACAAGCCCGATCGCGATTGAGCCGGACAGCATGAACGCCTTCGCCGCCAGCTGCACGGCTACGTCATAATGATTCTCGACTATGTTGCGCATCGCATCGTAGGCAAGTCCGCCGGGAACTAGCGGTATGATGCCTGCCACACTGAAGACGACAATCGGTATTTTGTATACGCGTGCGAATACTTGACTCGTCACGGCCACGAAGAAGGAGGCGATCAGCGTAGCGAGAATTGGATCGGCGGGTATTCTCAACAAGGCGATGTAGATTAGCCAGCCGAACATGCCAACGAATCCACATTGCAGCAAAGTCCCTCTCGGTACGTTGAAGAGGATGGCGAATGCAGCCGAAGCTACGAAGCTCACTACAAGTTGTTCGACCATCAGCCAATCCCTCCCCCGCTGTAAAAAGACAGCACGAATGCTATACCCGCTCCAATTGCAAAAGCCGTAAGCAGCGCTTCCGCCCCTTTGGACAATCCCGACACAAAGTGCCCCGCCATTAAATCCCGGACCGCATTCGTGATCAGTAGACCTGGGACAAGGGGCATAACCGAACCGATAATCATTTTATCCAGATCATGGCCAATCCCTAGTCTCAGAAACAAGGAAGCCAATAATCCAATAAGTAACGATGCCAGAAACTCGGCAAAAAACTTGATCGGCACGACGCGATGAAAGTAGATCAAGAACGACCAACCCGCTCCACCTGTAAGAAGAGCGGGAATGAAATCGTGCCACTGCCCATCGAACATAATTAAGAAGCACCCGCTTGCAAGAGCTGCCGCTGCAATCTTGAACCAAACCGGAAAGCCGGTGCTGGCCGCTTCGACTTGTTCGAGCAGCCGATACGCCTCAGCAACTGACAATTCTCCTCGGCTGATCTTTCTGGAAATATGATTCACGACCGTAACCTTACGCAGATCCGTAGACCGATCCGAGATTCGGATTAACCGGGTAATCTGTTCCGGCCCGTCTATCGAGAAGATGATGCAGGTGGGAGTCACGAAGCTGTGGGAATTCGGGATGCCGAACGCAGATGCAACACGCATCATCGTATCCTCCACCCGGTACGTTTCCCCACCGTTCTCCAGCATGATCTTCCCGGCCAATAAACATACTTGCGCGATTTCGTAGGTTGATTGGGATGATTGCTCCATTCGCCTAACCCTTTCTCTCTTTTTGCAACTGCCGCGATGGTCGGTTCGCCAAGAATACACCTGCTAATATGATCGCGAGTCCCGCTAACAAATTCCAGTGGATCGGTTCATCCAGCAACGTATACCCCCAGATCAGGGCGGTGCATGGGACTAGATAGGTAACCATCGTCGCGAACTCGGGACTTCCCTTTTGCACCATATAGTAGTAGAGAATATAGCCGAACCCCGAACCGAACACCCCTAATCCTACAATCATCGGAATGTTAGTTACGGAGGTAATGTCAGCTGCGGTGATGGACTCCGTTGTAAAAGCGACAATTCCACTGCCGATCATACTGGTCAGGAGAGTGCCGAATGTGATTTGATACATCGAATAGCCGGAGAGCAGACGCTTTGATAGCTGTGATCCGACTCCATAGCAAAAGGCAGCGGCCAACATGCATCCAAATCCGAACATGTCTACCGAAAGGATGGCACCAGGGCGAATGCCCAACAATACGAGAAGACCGATAGTTGCCACACCGATACCCAACCACTGATATCGGTTCGAGTGATTCCTGAAAAAGAGGATACCTACCACGATTGTCCACACCGGTGTTGTCGCATTCAGGATGGAGGCCATACTGCTGGTTAGCTTCGTCTCACTCATTCCAATAAGCGCCCAAGGGATAGCCGTATTAATTATTGACATCGCACTCATCGGAATCCACGGAATCGATCGGATGGCGAATGGCTTGCGGAGTATCAACATCATGATTATAACAGTAGCCAGCCCGAATCCCGAGCGTAGGAAAGCGATGGTCCAAGGGCCGAAATCATGTAAAAGTACTTTGACAAAATAAAACGAACCGCCCCAGATAAGACTGAGTGCCAATAGTGCTGCATAGACGAGTCGAGGCAAGTCGAGTCCTTCTTTCCATTGTGCAATATCGTATAGGTAATATCCAATATAACACACTTTAATTCGGATGGAACCTGTAGTGGGCTAAATCCACTTTTCCTTTGCTATCGACGTCGACCCCTTCCTCTTGCAGATGGGACGTCTGTAGAAAGCGCCCTTCATCGTCCTGGAGGGCAATCTCCCCTTGAGCATTGACTACCCGGTACCACGGCAGATCGTATTTGCCACTCATCGAATGCAAAATTCGCACAACCTGCCTAGCTCCTCGAGGGCTGCCCGCCTCCTGTGCAATTTGGCCGTACGACATCACACGTCCACTCGGTATACTCTTGATTACTTCAATTACCCGCTTCGTGAATGGCTCCATCCGATTGCCCCCGTTCCATAACTTCCTCACCCATTCACTTTAGCAAAAAAAGAGCCATCCGTTAAGGGCATGCCCTTCCCGTTGCTCTATGTTTAAGCAGTTGCGATCGCGTTCTAGAATTGTAGCTTGTCCAGCTCCTGGACCAATACGGTGAGATCGGTAGGAAGTGGTGCCTCGAACTCGACCCGCTCCTTCGTCACGGGATGCGTCAGCGCCAGCCTAGACGCATGCAAAGCATGGCGGGCGATCTGCTCATCCATATTCGGGTCAAACAATAGGCTCATCTCTGTTGCGGGAAGACTAGGTAAGCCATACATGGCATCCCCGATAAGCGGGTGACCGAGATGCCGCATGTGCACCCGAATTTGATGGGTGCGCCCGGTTTCCAGCTTCAGCCATACACGTGAGGCTGAAGCTCCATATGTTCGTTCTGTCGCATAGTGCGTAACCGAAGGATAGCCGCTCGGCGTGACAATTCGGACATGCGGACGATCCGGATCACGGTCGATCGGTTCATTGATCGTCCCGCTCGCCGGGCTGACGATACCGTAGACGAAGGCGATATAGTGTTTATCCACTTCATTCGCTTGCATCTGCTCGGAGATGTTCTGATGGATGAATGGATTTTTGGCAATACACAGGGCACCCGAGGTGTCTTGATCCAGTCGATGCACAGGGCGAAATCGGACCTTCAGCCCTTGCTGCTGCCAGTGAAACACAACTGCATTCGCCAGTGTGCCCGTATAATGACCATGCGTCGGATGGACAATCTGCCCCGCAGGCTTGTTCACGACGAGCAGGTGCTCATCCTCGAACAGAATTTGCAGCGGCAGATCTTGAGGCAAAATGTCATCCGACTCCTCTTCCTCCATCCGAATCGCTACAAGATCTCCGGCCTTGACTCGGACCGTCGTGTATACACGTTCCCCATTCAGCGTGATGCCTTGCTCCGTCTGCTTCACGCGAGACATCAGCTTGCGGGACAGCCCCATTCTATTGAACAATACCGTCTTCAGCAGCATGCCCTCATCTTCAGGTTCGATTTGGTAAGTTAACGCTTCGTAATAACCCATTATTTTCTCCGGAATACTTCGGCACTTCGTACATACTCCACATCGGCAACCTCTTCTCTGGCGTTGGCCGTGCGGGCGATCGTGAAGAACAGATCAGACAGACGATTCAAATACCGGCGTACTTCATCGTTGATCGGCTGCTCCTTGGCCAGCGTGACCACTCGGCGTTCGGCTCTGCGGCACACCGTGCGGCACACATGCAGAGCAGAAGAAACAGCACTGCCCCCTGGCAAGATGAAGCGGGTTAAGTCCTGGGTCTCGGCATCATACTTGTCAATCCACGCTTCCAGTTGATCGACCATCTCTGCTGTTACTTTGTAAGGCCGCAGATCCTGCTTCAAGAGCGCCAAGTCGGAGCCGCAATCGAACAGCTCATGTTGAATGTTCAACATGTCTGCCAGCAAGTCAGCATACTTCTCTCCATTCATGAAGCTCATCGCCTGGCCGACAAAACAATTCAGCTCGTCAACCGTACCATAAGCTTCTACTCTTACATCATCCTTATCGACTCTGCCTCCGATTACTCCAGTCTGGCCTTTGTCCCCCGTACGTGTATAAATTCTCATCCCACATTCTCCTCCCATAAGTCTGGTTCAGGACGAAACTCTATTCTCAAGTCCCATCATCGCATAAATACGTTCCATATCCAAATGTTCCCTCACATGCTGAGCCAATCGATCGAACGCTTCTTCCCTCAAATGTTGATAATGGGCGGCCTCGGGAACCGGCTCCCAGCCCTTGGATACCCGGATCTGATTCAGCCATGCCCGGCGCAGCTCGTCGTTGTGCAAAATGCCATGAATGTATGTGCCCCAGATGCGCCCGTTCTCCGAGATCGCCCCGTCATCATGATACGACTCCGGCTCGTTCGGTGCATCGTGGATACGGATGCGGAACGGGTGGATGACAGGCTTCAGGAAGCGGGTCCGGCCCATATGAATTTCGTAACCGCTGATTGTCGGAGCTTCCACTGCTGCTTGATCCAGCATGAACATAGAAGTTGTACCTCCGATACGCTCGGTTCGTTTTTCTCCTACGAACACCGTTTCGGTCGGGAACAAGTCCAGGCCGGCCAACTCAGGTTTATCGGACTCCACCAGATCGGGGTCAAGCAGACTGCGACCAAGCATCTGATACCCAGCGCATATGCCGATTAGGTGGCCGCCCAAGGCGGCGAATGCAATCACACGCTCCGCCAGATAGCTCTCTCGCAAAAATAGTAAGTCTTCGACCGTATTTTTGCTGCCCGGTATGATGACCGCATCCGGCTTTCCCCATTCCTCCGGCGACGATACGTATCGGACCGAAACATCCGATTCTGCGAATAAAGGGTCGAAGTCGGTGAAGTTGGAAATACGCGGCAGGCGCAGCACGACGATATCGAGCTTGGTGCTCGATACGGCCTGATGGCGTTGTTGACTCAGTTTGGCGTCGAGCGAGGCGGAATCCTCGTCCTCCAGTCCAAGGTTACGTAAGTATGGGATTACACCGAGCACAGGCTTGCCTGTCTTCTGCTCCAGCCAATCCAGACCCGGTTGAAGCAGCGAGACATCCCCGCGGAATTTGTTGATGACGAAGCCTTTCACCCGATCTCGCTCTTCTGGTGTCAATATCTCCATCGTCCCGACAATCGACGCGAACACACCGCCCCTATCAATATCGGCAACGAGAACGACCGGAGCGTCTGCCCAGCCGGCTAGTCGCATGTTGACGATGTCGCGGTCTTTCAGATTGATTTCCGCCGGGCTGCCTGCCCCTTCGATGCAGACGATGTCGTAGCGCTGCCGAAGCCGATTAAGCGCATCGCGAACGATAACCTCTGCTTCCGCCAAGTAGTTCTCGCGGTAAGCTCTGAAGTTGTAATCCCGCAGTGGCTTACCGTGTACGACAACCTGGGATACCATATCCTGCTTCGGCTTAAGCAGAATCGGGTTCATGTCAGTCGTAGCTGCAATGCCGCAAGCGTCTGCCTGCATGCCTTGAGCTCGACCGATTTCTTTGCCGTCCGGCGTAACGTAGGAATTGAGTGACATGTTCTGTGATTTGAACGGCGCAACCTTCCAGCCATCTTGTTTGAAGATGCGGCATAGAGCAGCTGTCAGCACGCTTTTGCCTACATCGGACGATGTGCCCTGGAACATGAGGGTTGGCGAAATGGCTGTGCTTTCAGAACTCATGGATGTAGTAATGCCGCTATTTCCCCCAATCATATTGCTTCCTCCTCGCCTGCTTCGATCTGTCGAACTACTCGTGCAAGTTCCGCTACAAGCCGCTCATTGTCCTCACGCAACCGAACCGCGACCCGGACATAGCGATCATCGAGCCCCTCGAATAGAGAAGCATCGCGGATCAATATGCCTCTTCGTCCCATCATCCTTTGAACCTGTTGGACCCGGATCGGCTTAATGTTCTGAGGGAGGGCGAACAGGATGTAGTTGACACTCCCTGGATACACTTGCATTCCGATCTCTGACAAGCTTGCTGTTAACCAAGGTTTTTCCACGGCCAGCCACTGCCTCGTTCGGCGCTCGTATTCATACTCATCCAAGACCGCTGATCCGATTCGTTGGGCGAAGCTATTCACACTCCACGTTACCTGCTGTTCCCGAAGTTTCCGAATCGAGTCCGGATGGGACACGATGAACCCAAGTCGAATACCTGGTATCGCGTAAAACTTGGTCATGGAGCGTAGTACGTGCAGATGCGGGGTGCGAGAAGCAAGCTTCAACAAGCTGAACGACGGCTCATCCGGTACAAAATCCATGAAAGCCTCATCGAGCAGGATCGGAACGCCATCTTGAGATAATGTATGGATCAGTTGTGGATCGAGTAATTGTCCAGTCGGGTTGTTCGGATGCCCCAATACGAGCAAGTCCGCTTGCTTCGCTGCCGCACGGACGTCTTGTTCCTGTGGGGAGAAGCCGCACTCCGCGTATAAAGGGATGTTCAGGCACGTGTTGCCTGTCTTCCGGACCGCTTCCTCGTACTCCGTGAACGAGGGTCGGGCAATACCCGTCCTATTCGGCCGAATCACGCGCACAGCCAGATCGATTAGCTCCGCGGCTCCGTTTCCTACCAAGATGCTGTCCGGCTCGATATCGTATCTTTGCGACAAGTTGGTGCGGAGTTCTCTCACAGCCGGGTCCGGGTAGCGGGCGAGATCCTTCCAATGGGAAGCAACGAGCTCCCCAATGATGTCGGGAGGACCCAGCGGATTCATGTTCGAGCTGAAATCCAGGAAGCCGCCTTCGGGCAGGCCGAATTCATCTTCGGCTGTCGTAATGTCTCCGCCGTGACCGTATCGTTCCAGCATCGTGTAACGCCTCATTTCTATCCAGATTATCCCTGCATGAGTGCGATCATAGTGATCAGCAGCAGCGCGGATTCAAGTAGTTCGTTGATAGCCCCGTAGGTGTCCCCAGTTAGGCCGCCCAGCTTGCCTGCCATGTAGCGAGCCAGCAGCCAGCCGATTAGAGCCGTGGCGGCGGCAAGGGCGACTGTTATGACGAGTGCGGATAGGAGTGCGGGTAAGAGCGTGACTTCTGCGTTTACTATCCCTATATATAAGGTCAGCAGAGTGAGGGCGGTGGCCAATAGTGATGCGACCCAGCCCTCTCTGTAAGAGACCGTCGCAACGAGCCGCCCCATTCCCTCTCCCTGGCGAGCGTATGGCCAGCCCGCAATGGCCCATACCATGAACAACCGGCTCCAGATCGGAATCAGCACAAGCATAAGCAGGTCATGCCATTGCTGAGCATACTCCAGCCAAGCATATAGCAAGGCGGCTTTCAGCAGAAGTTGCCAGCCTCCGACGATGACGCCCATCGCTCCGACTCGACTGTCTTTCATAATCTCCAGCATCCGTTCTCTGGAGCGATGGCTCAGTACACCGTCCGCAGTATCCATTAACCCGTCCATATGAAGCCCACCCGTGAGTGCGATCCAGATTCCTAGCAGGAGCACGGCAGCAGGAGCAGCAGGAAGCAGTGAGTCGAGTGCGACAGCCGCGAATAATAGTACTAGTCCGATGACCGCACCGGCGAACGGGTAGAACACCGCGCTACGGCGGAACAATCGCTCATCATAATGCAGCTGTATAGGAATCGGGATACAGGTCAGAAATTGAAATGCAGCTGCAACTGCCTGCAGCCATACTATAGGCCGGAAAGTACCCATATGACTATGAACCCCCCTGTTAGCAGCAAGCTTATTCCGAAGCAGACCCGATTCGTTCGCCGAATGTCCTCTTGCTCCAGCTCTCTAGTCGGCCAGCCCATTCTGGCTCTATCGCTGATCAATTCCCCATAGTGATTCGTTCCTCCCAGTTGGATACCCAACGCCCCGGCTACCGCAGATTCCGGAATGCCACTGTTCGGGCTCGGGTGCAGATGCGCGAACTGGAGGATCGAGCGGAACGTCTTGCCGGTGGAAAAGGTGGGCTCGAACAAGCTGTACAAGACAATAAGGAGCCCAGTCATACGGGCTGGGACGTAATTCAGCACATCGTCGAACCTCGCCGATGCCCAGCCGAAGTGGATGTATTTCTCATTCTTGTAGCCGACCATCGAGTCGAGTGTATTAGCCGCTCTATAGAGCATGGCGAGCGGTGCGCCGCCGAGTAGAGCGAACACGAGCGGTGAAACGACAGCGTCAACAGTATTCTCGGACACTGTCTCTACCGTGGCTCGCACGATCTCCTTCTCATTCAGCGAATCGGTGTCTCGGCCTACAATGTAGCCGACATAACGTCGCGCTTCAGGCAGGTTGCCTTCGCTTAGCGGCTTGTACACCAGCGTCGCGGCA
This sequence comes from Paenibacillus sp. P4_E11, assembly GCF_056401635.1. Classification (NCBI taxonomy): domain Bacteria; kingdom Bacillati; phylum Bacillota; class Bacilli; order Caryophanales; family Paenibacillaceae; genus Paenibacillus; species Paenibacillus sp. P4_E11. The sequence goes on from NZ_JBFUIX010000063.1 coordinate 18,524, forward strand.
TCGCGTAACCCCTTGACCGCAATCGTCGTGGAGATGAACCAGATGTTGACCGCATAGCCGAGCCAAGGATGTAGTTCGCGCGCAATCGCCCAGATTGCCCAGACAGCCAGGAACGACAACGAGACGGTGGCGAGCGTCAGGAGTATCCCTTGTACACGTAGACGTGAGGGGGACGGGGCGGACCGGGACTCGGGCTGGGACTCGGAAGTCGCTGGAGCCGCCTCCTCGCCGCGGCGAAGCCAGCCCGAGAATCGCTTGATGAAGCGTCCGATCCAGATGACGGGATGGGTAGGCCAGCGCGGATCGCCGATCAGCCAATCAAGAATGATCGCCGCAGCCACCATCCATGCGGTCTCTTGTATGGAATAGAACAGCATTCCCCGTTGCCCCCTTCATCTTGTGTGGATTGCGCTAGCGTAAATAACGGAAATTTTTTCCGTTATTGCTGAAACGGCTGACCTTTTAGATGAATTAGCGGAAAAAATTTCCGCTATTTCATTACATCATCCGTGAAATTGGTGATACATTTTGAATAGCGGAAAAATACTCCACTATTTGAGTTGCACAATCTTCTATTCGTTCATTAGCGGAATAAATTTCCGTTATTTCTGTTTCCGAACTTAGTAGTAACCACAAACTTTTATCCGTTATCTTCCTCTAAACAACTATATCAGTATGGGGCGGTCACAGTATAGTTGACATCTTCCATAAGAATGCTGCTAACAACCCGTCTATATGAATAGTATCCTCCTCTTGGAAGGGTAGCTCATTTAAGGAATAGGTTATAAGCTGTCCAGGGAAAATGCTTGGCTTTTGAGCTCAATCGGAATACCAGCCGTAACCAGAAACACCCTATCACTTACTTGCGCTAATCGTTGGTTCATGCGCCCCGCCAAGTCACGGTACACACGGCCCAACTTGTATGCAGGTACAATCCCACTCCCCACTTCGTTGGTGACAAGTACCAGAGACCCCTGAAACTGGCGGACCGCATCGACTAGCTCATCAAGCTTCTCGTCGATTAACGCTGCCAAACGCTCGTCCTCCTCGTGCGCCAGCACCCAGTTCGACAGCCACAGCGTCAGGCAGTCGACCAGTACGACAGTGCTGTTGGGGCCAGCGGCGCGTTCGGGCGTGGAGCCAATCGGTGCAGGCGTGGCGTGCTCGGGCGCGGAGCCAATCGGTGCAGGCGTGGCGTGCTCGGGCGCGGAGCCAATCGGTGCAGGCGTGGCGTGCTCGGGCGCGGGGCCAATCGGTGCAGGCGTGGCGCGCTCGGGTGCGGAGCCAATCGGTGCAGGCGTGGCGCGCTCGGGTGCAGTGCCGAGAGTCACAGGCGCGGTGAGCTTGGGCCCGAAGCCGGGCGGCGGGGCCGTGGCTTGCTCGGATGCGGAGCCGAGCTTGCCGAGCAACTCGGCAAGTCTTAGCGGCTCCTCCGCCGTCGCCCAGAAGCCGGGCGCGGCGCTGTCCCGCTGAGCGCGATGCTGGGCAACGCGGTCGGCCATCTCCGCGTCGAGCGCCTGCGCCGTCGCGACGTATGTGCCGCGCTCGCCCAAGCGTACGGCCAATTGCTCGGCGAACGCGCTCTTGCCGCTGCGTGCGCCGCCTGTTACGAGAATATGCCTCATCGTCATGTTCGTCCCCGCCCCTATTCCTTAGAAATGCCTGCACTTTCGAACGTGGCCATTTCGTTCATAATCTTCACTGCCGCTTCCACAATCGGGAAGCTCAAGACAGCGCCGGTGCCTTCGCCCAGGCGCATATCCATCTCCAGCATCGGCTTCAGCCCGATGCCAGCCAGGAGCTGCCGGTGGCCTTGCTCCTGTGACAAATGCGACGGCAGCATGTAGCCTGCTGCCACAGGCGACAGGCGGCTCGCCACTAGCGCAGCCGCCGAAGAAATGAACCCGTCGATCACGACGGGGCAGCGATGCGCGGCGGCGCCGAGGATCACGCCGACGAGGCCGGCGATCTCCAGGCCGCCGAGCGCAGCAAGCGTGTCGAGCGGGTCGCCCGCGTCGACGCGGTTTACTTCCAGCGCGCGGCGTACGACCGCGGCCTTGTGCAGTCGCTTCGCTTCGTCGATGCCAGTGCCGATACCGACTACGGTCTCGGCATCGGCACCGGTCAGCGCCGCGAGTAGTGCCGAACTCGGCGTGGTGTTGCCGATGCCCATCTCGCCTGTCGCGAACAGTCGGTAGCCGCGCTCAACAAGCTCACGTACCGTCTCGACGCCGGCCATGATCGCTTGAGCGGCTTCCTCCCGGCTCATCGCCGGCCCTACGGCGATATTCGCCGTTCCGTACTTCACCTTGCGGGACACGAGCTGTGGATGCGCCATGTCGGCGTTCACGCCAACATCCACGCATACCACATCCGCTCCCACATGACGGGCCAGTACGTTCACAGCGGCTCCGCCGTGCAGGAAGTTCAACACCATCTGTGGCGTCACCTCCTGTGGGAAGGCACTTACGCCTTCTGCGCACACACCGTGGTCGCCAGCCATGATAATGACCGCCTTGCGTGACAAGTCGGGGGCCAATGTGCTGGTAATCCCCGCCACTTGCCAGGCGATCTCCTCCAACCGTCCGAGACTCCCCGGCGGTTTGGTCAATTGATCCAACCGCTGCCGCGCCGCTAAGATAGTCCCTTCATCCAGCGGATGAATCTGCCCAACCCAATCCGTCACGAGCTGTTCTTGTTCGCTATTCACCCTACTGTTAGTCATCCCCAAGCCCCCAATACCAAGTTTGTATACTTCCATTCACGAATAGAGGAACTCAGTTCTTCTATTCGTGATATTATCGCGGCGTTAGCAAGAATAAGAGAACCCTGTTCTTCTATTCACGAGTTTCTTGTCTAGTATATTGTTACTTGGACGTAATAGAGGAACTCAGTTCTCCTATTCGTGAGATTGTTCCATTGTTTATACAAATAGAGGAACTCAGTTCTTCTATTCTCTGGCATTCAGCTTTCTACATCCTGTATTTCCGTTCAGCACTCAAACATTCGGACATCGCCATTTGGAGTTCGTTATTTAGTTGTTGGTTCGTGTTTGGCGTTCAGCATTCGGTGTTCGGTGTTCGGTCTTCGGCATTCAGCATTCGGTGTTCACCGTTCAGCATTCGATCTCCGATGTCCATCCTTCACGCGCCCCTACACCCCTCAAACCCCAACCCACCCGGGCTGCAGCATAATCTGTGGCACGCCACTCACAGGATGCGCCGTAATGATCGGCTCCGTCCCATAGACGGCAGCGATCAGCTCTCGGCGTATCACCTCGTGCGGAGTGCCCACTTGCGCTACGGCGCCATCGTGCAGCACAAGCAGCCGGTCGCAATACTGCGCCGCCAAGTTCAGGTCGTGCAGCACAGCGACGACTGTCAAGTCGGCCTCCGTCTGCCAACGCCGAACGGCGTCCATCATCTGCACCTGGTAGCCGATGTCGAGATACGTCGTCGGCTCATCCAACAGCAGCAGCTTGGGCTGTTGTGCCATCACTTTGGCTAGTGCGACACGCTGCCGTTCGCCGCCACTCAGATGCTCGAGCGTCCGCTCGGCGAGATGGAGCAAGCCCAGCTTCTCCATAATGCCGTCGAGCAGCACGGCCTGATCCTCCGCCTCGTCGCCCAGCCAGTTCTGGAACGGAAACCGTCCCATCTCCACTACGTCCCGAACGGTGAACCCGATCGCAGGCAGAGCATCTTGCTGCAGCACGGCCACCCACTGGGCCATCTCTCGGCGTGAATACGTCCCGATTTCCCGTCCATCCAGCCGAACCGTACCGGATTCCACCGACTCCACACCTGACAGCAGCTTCAGTAAAGTGGACTTTCCACTACCGTTCGGCCCGATAATCCCGAACAGCTCCCCACGATGTACGGACATCTCGACGTCCTTCAAGATCGGCTGACGGTCAAACGACTTGCAAACGTTATGTACAGCAATCATCGTACTCCATCAGCCCTTCATCGTTTTCTTGTGCTTACTGAGTAAATACGCGAAGAATGGCGCTCCCAGAAAAGCAGTGACTACGCCTAACGGAATTTCTGTCGGACTGAGCGCCATCCGAGCCACCGTGTCCGCCCACAACACGTATATACCGCCGCCTATCATTGACAAGGGGATGATCAATCGATAATCAGGGCCAACTATAAGCCTCACCAAGTGCGGAGTAATCAGCCCCACAAACCCAACAACCCCGGATACCGACACTGCTGCAGCCGTCAGTAGGGTCGAGAACACCAGCACCAGCTTTTTCGTACGCTCGACCGGAACACCCAGATGCGCAGCCTGTCTTTCTCCCAGAGCAAATAAGTTCAACGATCGCGAATATATAACTAGCACCACGAATCCAATGACCAAATAAGGTAATACAACGATTGAATAAGACCATCCACGAAGCGCCAGACTGCCCATCAGCCAGAACAAAATCTCATTCACAACACGATTCGACAGCGACACCATAAACGATACCATCGCCCCAAGAAAAGCCGACACCACAACACCGGACAGTATCATCGTCTCCATTTGGAACTTGCCCTGGAAGTTAGCCAATCGGAATACAATCCATAAGCTGATCAAGCCCGTCACGAACGCCACAACCGGAATCGTCCAGTTCCCCAACAACGCATACTGCAGCCCGAATAATATAAGAAAAGCCGCTCCCACGGAAGAACCGGACGCGACACCAAGCGTGTAAGGGTCTGCCAATGGATTGCGCAGCACGCCTTGGAACCCGGCCCCAGCGAGCGACAAAGAAGCGCCTACCAGGATGCCAAGCATAATTCTAGGGAATCGCACCTTCAGCACGATCTGTTCGGACGATTCCGGCCACACAGGGTGGATCCAGTCCCCTACTACCGGTATATGATGCAGCAAAATCAGCCATACGTGTGAAATCGGAAGTCGCGCCGATCCCATCGACAAGCTGATAACCATAGAGAGAACAAGGAGAAGCATCCCTGCTCCTCCCCACAATAACAGCTTTTTCCTCATCCTTATTTCACCAGATCCGGATAGATGGCTTTGGCAATATCAGTCAACCCTTGCGTTACGCGAGGACCCGGGCGGGACAACAGGTTATCGTCCAGACCGACTACGCGGGCATTTTTGAGCGCGTTGATTTTATCCCAGCCGCTGCGGCCGCGAATCGTTTTTTCCAAGTCCGGCACCCCTTTGGCGAACAATATGACATCCGGGTTCGACTGAATAATTTTTTCTTCGCTGATCTTTTTCCAGCCAGTCAAGTCAGATGCTACGTTCACCCCGCCTGCCAGCGTGATCAGATCGTCCATGAACTCACCCTTGCCGACTGTCCAGCCGGGAGAGAATTCGATGTATACTTTTTTCTTCTGATCGTCCTTCAACCCTTTAACCGCATCGACGACCTTCTGTTTCTCGGCTTTCATTTGCGCAATGACTTTGTCTGCCTGCTCCTGGGTATCGGTAATTTTACCATATACAGCTATACGGTCCATCGTTTGATCAACTGTCTTCGGTTCTACAGAGAATAAGTTCAGCTTCAATTCCGTCAGCTTCTCCACCGACTTCTTGTTAAGGGACAGCCCTGCGAACACAATGTCCGGATTCGCCGCAATGATCGCCTCCGTGTTGCCCTGCAGGTTGCCCATCTTCGGCTTCGTTTTGGCTTCTGCCGGATAGTCGTCGTATTCGGTTACCCCTACTATTTTACTGCCCAATCCTAGTGCGAACAACACTTCTGTTTCACTAGGTGAAAGAGATACGATTCGCTCAGGAGCTTTGGCGAACGTCACTTCCTTACCGGATGCGTCCTTCACCGTCAACGGATAAACAGTCTTCTTGCTATTCGCTGCTGTCGGGCTCGGTGCTGGCGTTGATGCCGCAACCTTGGCAGGTTCTTTCACGCCCTCTTTCTCTTTGTCTGCACAGCCGGCCGCACTTAGCGCGACCAGTGCCGCCACAAGCCATATGGCCAATTGTTTCTTCATGCTCAATCTCTCCCCGTCTAACAATAGTTGAGAGCTTGCTTCGCCAGAATAACATGGACACACGCTAAGAAGGAATGTCTAACAAACAAAAACCTCTATCCAGGTGGACAGAGGTTCAGCAAATCGAAGGAAACGCCACAAACATCCATCTTCCGCGGAAGTATGCGAACATTCATTTTCCTGATTCAGCCGGTCCTTTTCCTCGAAGGATTCCATGAGCTTTACTCCATACAGGCAGGTCTCCTGACTTATAGGTTGCTGACTTTCCTCGCCTTCCCATCCTCACGGACAGTGGCTTAATTGAAGAAAATCCCTATATTACAGTGGCGGGACCGTGTCGGATTTGCACCGACTTCCCTTTTAACCGCATGATCGCTAGCAATTGGCTGAACTTGTGCGGCACCTGTTGGGTGTTCCAAAGTATTCGTTTGATCAAGCTTCACGCTATGAATTATAGTTCATGACCTTCATTCTGGCAAGTGTTCCCGATAGTCCTGATTTGTCCTGATAGTCTACTCTCGTGCTCCTAGTAAATATTTTTATTGGATTTATAGTAATAAAATGGTATAACCGAGATGATTTCCTACTCTGAGCATGGAGGCTCAATTCATGATTTTACGTCGAACCTTAGCTTTATCCCTTCTCTGCATCCTGTTGTTTTCCGGCAACGCATTGGCCGAGGACAAAAAGTACAATTGGATCGAAGGCGGCAAGCCCGTACAGCTTGGGAAAATAGCATCCCTGGATCTGGGCACGGATTTCGTTTTTCTTGATTCGGACAACACGAAGCTCATGATGACAGATAGCAAAGACTCACCTAGCGGAAGAGAGATTGGCAGCGTCTACCCGAAAGACCCTAAGCAAAACTGGATCGTCATATTCGAGTATGCGGAGTCCGGACACATCAAGGATGAGGAGAAGAGCAAGATTGATGCGGATGCCATATTGAAAAGCTATAAGAAGGGAACGGAAGAATCCAATAAAAACAGGACCAAGGAAGAGCAGCTCTTCGTAACGGGCTGGGACATCAATCCTTTCTATGAGGACAAAACTCATAATCTGACTTGGTCGATGCTCGCGGAAGATGCACAGAAAGTACCGCTGCTCAACTACAACGTTCGTTACTTGACACGAACCGGTTATATCTCAGCCGTTCTAGTGTCCGATCCCGCGCATCGTGATGCCGACCGCAAAGTATTGACCGAGCAAATCTTGCCGAAGTTGACCCCTACACAAGGACAACGGTACGAAGATTTCAACGCCTCAACGGACAAGGTGTCCGAGTTAGGATTAACCGCACTCATTCTCGGGGGCGCAGGGTTGGTTGTCGCCAAGAAGGTTGGTCTAATTGCGTTGATCGTGCTGCTAGCCAAAAAATTCTGGATTGTCGTTGTAGTTTTACTAGGTGCTGGTTGGAAATTCGCCAAAGGAATTCTCAATCGCAGACAGCAACCCAATCAACAGCCTCCAAATATTGAAAGTTGATTCATTCCACACCCTAGTTGAGTAAAGATCGGCATGGTGTGACATCCTATAGAGGAGCGTCAACATCATAGCGAATAGGGGGTTTTCCCAGTGACCACGTCCAAAAGACTTCGAGAAAACGCGAGCAAAATGCGCAAGCAAACGCAGCACCCTCATGGGAAAGTTAAATCTCTGAAGGAACTCTCTGAAGAATAGACGAATCGCCGCTTATGAAGTCTGTACGCTTGGCAAGCCGGAAGAGCCCTGCTCCTCCGGCTTTTTCTTATACCGTGCGAATCCCGGAAGAACACGAAACCATCTCCCGTTCACCGAGAGATGGTTTTGTATTCTATACTTTTCTCAACCTTTAGATCAAGTTCACTTGCTTCATGCAAGCTTTCACAATCTCCTGACGCTCTGCATTCAGTGGCTTCATATAATCAGGGTGGAACGATCCTTCGAATCCGAGCAGGTTCATCGAGTGAGTGAAGGCTGGGAATACACCGACTTGTATGAACGTATCGCGTACTAGTAAGATGTCATCCAATGCTTGAGCAGCCGTTACGCTGTCGCCTTTAGCCAGTGCCTTGTACATTCTGGACCCTATTGCCGCAGTACAGCTGAACATCCCGTCCAGATTTTGTCGGATTCCATACGCGTAAGCGGCATCGAACAGATCAAGTCCACTGAACATGACGCTGAACGCAGGATTGACGGAAGCCTTAAGTCTCGACAGCACACGTGCGGTCGTCAAGTCACCTGTCTTGATCCCGGCTATATTAGGAACAGTCATCAGCTGTGCCGCAGTATCTGCTGTGATCTTACTCTGTGTCACGACGGTCAGATCATACAAGTAAATAGGGAATGGTGATGTTGAGGCAAGTGCCGTGAAGAATGCCTTGATATCCTCTTGGGACATCGGATAATAGTAAGGCGTAGTCATGACGACTCCGTCAATATCAAGTCCTCGCAGCTCTTCGATTCTCTCCTTCACGCGACCGATCGAATTGTCCATTACACCGACAAGGACTGGGCTTGCGCCTTTCACGGTATCAACGACGGTACGGGCAATACGAACTGGTTCACTTGCTTTAATATACGGTTGCTGTCCCATCGATCCCATGACCAGGAGCGCCGCAGCGCCCGCTTGGACTTGATCCTCAACATGACGCTGTAAACTCGAAACGACGACCTCTCCCGCATTGTCAAGCGGAGTGCCAAGTGCTGTAATAAATCCATCAATATGCATACATTTTCTCTCCCTGTAGTGGCTGTAAGCCTATTTTTTTAGGTTTCACAATAGTGGTCGATCAGCTTCCCCTGAAATCGCCATTTATAATATGGTCAGACCACAAGAGACAAAACGCTCAACCATGGTTTGCATGTTCCTTCCATTTCAAATCAGCACGGCTGGTAATCACCCGACCTGTCCTGGTCTTACCATCCTATACCCTTATGTTAAGTTTACGAGTTTCCGCCACATTCGTCAATACTATTTCACCAACTCCTAACCGAATTCGTCATTACCGAACAAATGTAGAAGCCACTGGGCATTCTTCACTGCTTCAATGGTCGAAGCTATGCGAAGTCCACGGATATGGGGCTTTTCCAAGCCATATAAAAAAACTGAATCCCCCCTATGCGGTGAGGCGATTCAGTCTTCTGGTTGGTACAGGAATATGGATTTGATTAGCGGTGTCTATTGCTTAATGGAATTCCATTTGTTTTTTGCGGGTAGTGCCCAAAGTCTTTATCTTTTCGGACAGCCCCCTTTTGTATGTATGGTCTATTATTGGCCCCAATAGAACGTGAGCGAGATTTGACGAGAGTTTCCCCCAGCATCCGTTAACGTGCCTGTTACATTCATTTGGTTCGAGTTGTTGCCGAGAATCTTCAGCTTACTGACGGACAAGCCGTTGTGTTGCGCATCCAAGCTGCCGAGGAAGTTGATCAGGTCCAAGGACGCCGCGGTTCCCCCGGTTAGATGCTGCGTGAATTGCAGGGACGCATAATTCGCCAGGTTTACGCCTTGCACAGATGTGACCCTAAATGTGGCGTCTTCATCCGACGTGATCGTTCCCGATGTTAAGTAAGCGTTGGACGCCAGACTGATACTGCCGCTGCTCCCGCTTGTGATTGCCACATTGTTGCCGTTGATGGTAGCTGCGATGATGCTCGGTGCGGTCGTGTCTTCCTGTGTTGGTGTTGGTGTTGGTGTTGGTGTTGGTGTTGGTGTTGGTGTTGGTGTTGGTGTTGGTGTTGGTGTTGGTGTTGGTGTTGGTGTTGGTGTTGGTGTTGGTGTTGGTGTTGGTGTTGGTGTCTTCGTTGGCGTTGGTGTTGGTGTTGGTGTCTTCGTTGGCGTTGGTTCAGCTGATTGTTTAGCCTCTACGTACGCTTGTTGTCCGCCATACGCGCCCACGACAAGATCAGAGCGGGTAGCAAGACTGCCTCCGTCGCTTCCCTTCGGCAGAATATTATTGTCCACTGCTTGCTTGATGGCATCGCTGTACCAAGGTGTACCCGTTGTGTCTACTTTTTTGCCTAACCCTTTAACTAAAAGTGTAGCCATTTGCCCCAAGGTCGCACTGTCACTTGGAGCGAAGGTAGTATCTGTCATGCCATCGATTAATCCAGCCTTTTTCGCCGCTTCGATATAGGGAATAGCCCAACCGTTGGCAGCGTCGTCACTCTTCACGTCGCTAAAAGACGAGGATTTGACAGAGTTGTCGATTTTAACGCCGTAAATCGAGGCCACCACTTTGGCCATTTGCGCCCGCGTCATATTCTGATCGATTCCGAAAGAGTCCTGACTGACACCGTCGAAGACACCTTTTGACAGCAACGCATCTATTTTGGCCTTAAGCGCTGCATCGATGCCCGCCAAATCTTTAAAATCAGCCGACGTTTTTGAGTCTGCTCCGGCGACTACACTTGGCAAGAGCAGAACAAGTCCTAACGGTAGCAGCAACCACTTTGAAAACTTCTTTTTCATTTACAATGTTCTCCTTTTCATTTAGTAAATTTTTGCTAAGACTTTATATCGGTTTATTCATCTATTTTGTTTAGCTCGGCAATAAAATATGGTGTGGAAACCTGCCATCACTTGTGGTATGGTTCAGCATATCATCATTAAAAGCGAAACTCCCGTACGAACAGGTTGTACATTTACACCGGTACGGGACTCGTCTTATGTCATGGCAGCCTTCGCAGACCAGTAGCTTAAATCCATTCTTCGGATTGCCACAACCTTGGAATTTGCTCACTTCTTTTTCAAATTGGAACGGATCTTTTTTCCGTGCTTCTCCACGAATCGATCCCAGTGTCTATTCTCATCAAAGAATATGCGTTTTAGAATACGGCTCCATACCCTTACCAAAATGTGAATAAAGGATGAAGCCCCCTTCACCTCAAAAACTTATAAACTAAATTCTAATAGGTCAAGGATAAACGCCTAACGGCGTCCTTTGACGCCGTGCGTTTGCCGAGACGATGAACAATCAGCGGAGTTATACTTTCTGAATCGTCAAAAAAAGAGGAACCTAGGTCCCTCTTTCGTTATCCGATCGGAACATATGTCGGATGTCCGCTGGTCTTATTTCTCCATGATGGCTTTCAGCACTTGCTTGGACTTTTCCTTGTCTTTAGCTCGGAACGGGATGTAGGCGATCACTTCGGAGCCCTTGTAACCCAAGTCCTTCAACCACTTAGTATTCGTAACCGGAACGCCATATAACGTACCGTTGTACACACCCACTGGATAATCTTCTTTCTTGAACGTATCGTCCAAACTAATATACCCTTCCTGGCTAGCGAATATGTCGAATTGCTGCTTCGGCACGATGAACAAACCATTATCTCCCGCCGCAAGCTCTACAACCAGCTTATCCAGACTGAACATCGGGCTGACGAATAATGATACGGTTGGCGTCTCTCCGACCTTATCCTTAAGTGATGCTTCCATCTCGTCGCTCTTGTTGAAAGGTGCATTTTCTGGAAACATGACAAACACTGGTACGTCTGATTTCGGTCCGCCGCATCCGGCCAATACGCTAACAATTAAGACAATTACGATGGCAAGCGACCACTTCTTCTTCCTCATCTGCCGTTTCTCCCCTTAGGTCCGTATCCTCTAACATTCTCTACTCTCCAATTCTTGCAACTCTATCATATCATAATGGAGGCTACGGATAAAACGCCAGGTTCCCCCTTCGTTGGAAAAAAGTAAGACCTAGCAGGAAAACCCCGCTAGGTCTTTGTCGTACGAGTTCGGTCCATCCCCTACTACTTGGACTTTCTCATGAATTCATTAATCTTATCATCCAGTTTACGGCTAATTTCCACGACGATCTCGGCAGTGAGTGACTGGTTATCCAGGAAAGCCTGCTCCATCGTCCTACGCAATCGAACAATTTCATCTTCCAACGAGACGGGTTCCGGTTGTTCCGGCTTTGAGGAATTCTTCTTGAGACGGTATGACCAACGAATCGGTTTCGATTGCTCCTGTACCAGACTGTGATTGGATAATCGAACCATACTTGTTTCATAATACATAGAAATCCCTCCTTCCGTTTCAATCTTTGACAAAGATCGCTGTTTGCTGCATGGCAATTATGACCATTATACCAGAAATGAACAATTTTCGAGAGTGCCTAATGCACTATCCCTACTGCATTCCGCTGTCTATCCGACTCTAATTTTGTCGACAAAAGTAGAGATCCGATCCAGCGCCTCGGTTAACTGAGTTGTAGAGGTCGCATAGGAACAGCGGATGTAACCCTCTCCTCCTAGACCGAACACTTGACCGGGCACTGCCGCAACCTTGCCTTCAAGCAACAGTCGCTGACAGAACTCCTCCGAAGTAAGTCCGGTTGCAGCGATAGATGGGAACGCATAGAAAGCACCTTGAGGTTCATGACATTCCAGCCCGATTTCGCGGAACCCTTTCACGACTAATCGGCGTCGCTGGTTATAGGCTTCCATCATCCGTTCCATCTCATCCATCCCGTTCGTCAACGCTGCATAGGCAGCGACCTGGCCCATAACGGGTGCACACATGACCGTGTATTGATGAATCTTGAGCATAGCCGCGATCAGCTCGCGGTGCCCACAAGCATAACCCATCCGCCAACCGGTCATCGCGAATGCTTTGGAAAAACCGCTGACCAGAATGGTCCGGTCCTTCATGCCCGGCAATGAGGCGAAGCTGACATGCTTTGTTCCGTACGTGAGCTCTGCATATATTTCATCGGAAATGACGATCAGGTCATTCTCTTCCACGATCTTCGCAATCGGCAGCCAATCTTCACGGGTCATGATGCCTCCGGTCGGATTGCTCGGGTAACAGACGATCAACACCTTCGATTTCGGTGTAATCTTGGCACGCAGCGACTCTGGCGTAAGCTTGAATTCATCCTTGGCGAACGTCTCAATCCCAACCGGCACACCACCCGTAATCGCTGTAATCGGCGAGTAGGAGATGTAGCAAGGCTCAGGTATCAGAATCTCGTCCCCTGGACAGATCAGAGCTCGCAGAGCCAGATCAATCGCCTCGCTGCCCCCGATCGTAACAATGATCTCATCCTTCGGCTCATAGGACACCGTGAACTGGCGGTTCAGATAGTCGGCGATCGCTTCTCTTAATTCCGGCATCCCGGCATTGGGTGTATAAGCGGTTCTACCTCTATCGAGTGAATAGACACACGCTTCACGAACCCGCCACGGCGTTACGAAATCCGGTTCACCCACCCCAAGCGATATAATATCTTTACTAGCGCTCACGAGATCAAAAAACTTGCGAATGCCTGAAGGCGGAATATCGCGAACAACCGGTGACAAATAGTCGCTCATTGACTTGGCTGCAGTAGCCGTTCCCGGCTGTAACTCATCTTGTTTGATCATCGCCATCGCTTCCTTTATGGAGAAATCTGCATACGGTGGTCGTCCACGTGTTCCTCGAAGATGATCCCGTCTTGCTTATATTTTTTAAGTATAAAATGTGTCTTCGTCGAAAGTACACTCTCGATCGGCGAAAGTTTGTTGGATACGAACGCCGCGACTTCTTTCAAATTCTTGCCTTCGATTTCAACGAGCAAATCATAGGCGCCCGACATTAAGTATACCGATTTTACTTCTGGATACAAATAAATGCGTTCCGCAATCGCATCGAATCCCCGTCCACGTTCCGGCGTAATTTGCACTTCGATCAACGCCGTTACTTTCTCATCGTCAACCTTGCTCCAATTGACTACAGTTGCATACTTCACAATTACATGGTCCGCTTCCATCTCGTCAATCGCATCAATGACTGCTTGCTGACTCACGTCCAGCATCGTTGAGATGATATCGACGCCACGTCGAGCATCTTCCTTAAGAAGTTCCAGAATTTTATGCTTCAATTCATTCATCCAATCAACCCTCCCGATCCCTTTGCCCAGGCAAAGTTATTTTTCTGATGTTAGCTTTGACGATATATCCCATCATACATCAAACCTGTTTCCATGCWAAGAAAAAAACACCCCTAAGCCCCCCCCCAAAGTGAAGCGGAGGCTACGGAGTATAATCCGATTACTTTGCGGGGACCCACCCCCTCACTTTAAGGAGGAGTGACGGTGGATATGTTTGCGTGCGTGTAATAGCTTCGCGATCGTCGGGATCAAATCCCGGTTGCGGTACTCGGACAGCACGAATATTTCTGGCGCATGCCCCTGTGTACGGTCCCCAACCTTGATCTCCATGCTCAGATGTCCGAAGCCAACCAAGCGATTCTCATCATAAGCCGCTATATATCGGTCATTCGTATTAGACGTTTGTGCAGTAGCCTCTGGCCCCCTGTAGCTCAGCCCCAGCAACTGCTTCAGTTTGTTCGCATCCGGTATTCGATTGACGAATTCAATCATCACAATACTCACCTCAACATTAATGATTGTATTTACTTATAATTATGCATTAATTCGTATTTTAATACAATAGCAAGTGCAGAATTTTGCACCAATGTTCCACTATTCCCGTAGCCCTCGCTCCATTGTAGCCTTGCTCAATTGCGACTTCTCGTCCAGTCCAGTATACTGTTGACTAACGAATTGCCCGACGGAGGATCGAACGAACAATGCAAAAAGAAATGAATCTCAGTAATGCTCAAGCTTGGAATCAGCACGCCTATGCCGCATGGGAGAACCGCTTTGGCACCCCGGAGCAGGCAGCGGCACGGATCAAGCAGGATCCAGCCTCCCGTATCCGCTCCTTCGCGGCGTATACAGGTGAGCTGTCTGGCAAGAAGGTGGCGAACCTGCTCGGCTCGCACGGCGGCAAAGCCGTTCCGATGGCTCTTCTCGGAGCCGCCGTTACGATCGTCGACTTCTCGTCGGAGAACGCCAAATACGCCACTAGACTCGCTGAGGAAGCAGGCGTCCACATTCGGTACGTGATCGCCGATGTACTGGAACTACCGGAGGAAGAACTGACTGGCGACTACGATGTCGTGCTGATGGAGTTCGGCATCCTCCATTATTTTCTGGATCTCAAGCCGCTAACTAGCATTGCATCCAAGCTGCTTCGTCCAGGAGGACGACTCATCCTGCAGGACTTTCACCCTGTCTCGACTAAGCTGATCAGCTCACGGGGCACGACTGCTAACATTCGTAAGCACAAAGTTACCGGCGACTACTTCGACACTTCCATAGAAGAGACGGAAGTCGCCTACGCCAAGTTTGCCGGAACCGACCTTGCTGACATGTATAAAGTCAAGCTGCGGAAGTGGACGCTAGGCGAGATCGTAACCAATGTCGCCAGCGCCGGTCTGTTCGTAGAGCTTCTGGAGGAAGAGGCGAATGCTTCTTCTGATGTGTTCGACAAAGGGATACCTAAGACGTTCACCCTGGTCGCGAGAAAGTTATAAGCTGAGTTTCAGAACCAAATGCTATATGAGACCCATTAATAGTGCAGCACACCAAGAGGCCGGCGTCTATTTCGCCGGCTTGTTGATTACCCATGTCTCGATATTATCAATGCAGTATCGGTGCTCACCTTGCCATTTCAGGTGAGGATAACAGCATTGACCCGATACGCCGTCTTCGCCAATCTCGAAGCCAGGGTCGTATTCGATCGCCAACTGCGACCCGCCTCTATAAGTGGAAATTGCTGTAATCCGGTGACCACACGTCTGGCCGTCTGGATGAGTGACGACGATGTGTTGCCCATTCATTTTATGCGGAACTGGCTCTGCGGTTATGAGCCTGTTCTCTTCATCGCCATTTGCTTTTCTAGTAGTCCCGATAACAGTCCCTCGCAACGGTCCACTGCCCACAATCGCCGTGTCTCCAATTCTGAGCCGCGTTCCCCCAATTAGTCGCAACTGACTCACTCGCCCATCTTTTACCCGAATAAAGCCCATTCGTCCTTGAAGGAGCATATCACCGACGACCATCGGAGCATCCGAATCATTCGAGCTAAGTACATAATCCGTTACATTCTCATATGTGATCGCGACCGCTGCATTCCCTTGTCCGACCGATTCCACATTCAACTGCTCGATTCGCTTGATTCTCGGTTCTGCCCCAGTATAAGGCTCCATGACCGTTACGAATGTGCTACTCAGTTGTTGATGCCCTTCGCCTTCTCGCCTCAGCACGAACTTGGGCAAAAAATATTGAGTCAACTGGTCATTGATATCCGCCTTTTTGTTACGCGGTCCGCCTGTACGTGTCGTCCGTAGTGATGAGGATTTGCCTACGAACAATTCATTTCCGCCTGGCTCAACGAAGCCTGTAATATTCAGTTTAGCAGACTCTGACGTCCCATCCTCGGTGATCAGGGTCAGCCCGTATTTGCCGCTCTTTACTTCCGCTCGCTTCACGTCTTGCATGTACATATAGCCGTAATACTCCCCACCCGCATGACCATAATCGTATTCCGTTGCAGGCTCGACCACTAGGGTCCCTGGCGGCACCAGATAAGGTCCATAATCGGTGAGCTGGATTTCCGTATGCCATCGTGCATCGACATTAGCGGCACCGTTCAACGTATACTCATGGCGGCGACCACCAACAACCCGGAATAGATCGACCAAGTAACCCTCCTCATCCGCTGCACCCTCGAATCCGATCCACCAGAGCTCACGCGTGTATTGCTCGGTTTTCGGATAGGCGGATTCCTGGCTGGCCTTAACGATCTGGAACGATTGCTCGACCGGAGCGAATACCATGACATTGCCCCCATGCCGCGAGAGGCCAGAATTGCACGCCATATCTCGTCCATCTACGACGACTGTGTTATGGGCGAAGGTGGACACGTACAGCAGACGATGTCTCGTATAAGTGTAGCCAATATCCGGCAGCAGCTCCTTCCCCTTCGCATACATAATCAATCCCAACGGATCAGCATGGTGATGCCCATACTTAGGTGAGAAATGTAACACAGCCTGTGATTGTTCGACTCCGGCCCCCGCGGCAAGCTTGGCTACCCGTACTGATGGAAGCAGCACTGAACTTGCTCCTCTTGACGGCTGTGTGAGCTCGTCGGATGCCCAGGTGTCGCCAAGCGGGATGTACTTGCCGTCCGGGTATGTCAACAGCCTACCGAGGGTAATGGATTGAGCAAGCCCTGGGAACAGCCCTTGTAAATCCAGCTTGTCGAACCGCAATCCATTACGTGGCGATAGGTAACCAACCGGATCGCTCCAACCATTCAGTTCCTTGATCGCCTGCTGGAATCCATGCACGCTCTGCTCGTGATAGCTAAGCGACACTTCGTTCCAGAACCCGTCGGCTAGGAACTGGCTCTCGTAAAACTGCTTCATCAACCTTACAGCCCTGTGAATGAGGTCAGGCTCCCTGAGTGCTTTTCCAAGCCGAATGTAGCCCAACCATATCAAATAATCGAGGTTACCGTTAATCACAACATAGCTCGTCACGAACGCCAGCTCCTTCAGAAGCAGGTCGTTCACGAATCTATGCTCTACATCCTCCCCAGTCTCTCGACTCAGCATCTCGAATGCGTTCGAATCACGAATGATGGCGTATGTCTCGATTATCGGGGTCAGTTCATACAGTTCCAGGCAGAACCAGCGGGCCATTATACCGCCCCAATAAGGATAAGGCATCGTTCGTGATGCATGAACCGGATAGTTGCGCCAAATGTAATCGTTCACTGGCACGTATCCATCGTACAACTTTACCCATTGGTATAGCAGACGGGCAGCACCTAACGGATCGGTGAGGGCGATCTCCTTGGTCGCTGACAGCGCATAACGCTTCTGCTCATACCACAGATGAGCCGTGATGAAATAGCGTCGGCCATCTTCACCCTCATGGTATGGATAGACGACCTCTTCGCCCTTCGAGTTGTGCACGACGAGTCGGCGATTCTCAACGTATTGCTCGTTCGGGTACACGATGCTGTCCTTGACCGACACAAGCTGGTCCGGCTTATCGGGATTGAACGTGTAGACGGCGTCCGTCCGAGTCAGAGGATCATGCGGTACACCCGTGAACAGGAATCCCGGCTGCGCAGGCATGATCGCCATTACGCGCTTCACGATAGCAGAAGCAGGTGCATGCTCGACCCGTTGCGATGGATGTGCAACCCCGTCCGCTTGCTCTGTCGAGCAGAACGGGTCCACGTCAGCTTGCCCGCTCGAGCGGATCACTTCGTTGCCGGCTGCGATCAACGCCTCCTCCTCGAAGGCGACTATTCCACAGTACGCAACTCCACCCTTCCCCTGAGGCATGAACCTTAAATGCAGTTGAATCATACCTGACTCAACGAGGGGAGGCGATAAGAAGCGGGCAATCCAGCTGCCCCCTCCCACTTCAACTTCCTCCCATTTCAACTGCGTCACCTCGGCATCGACCATCCGTCCGGAAGGCTGCCTCCAGCGAATTTGCAGCGCTGCACGCCGTTCCACATTGGCCTTAACACATTCTTCAGAATCACTAACATCATCAAATGAAAGTTCTTTCTCATGGTGATCGATATAGCGAAGATCAAATCTTTCCGGCTCCCACATCTGCTCTCCACCTGAATTCACGATTCCTTCCTCCACCTGTCCTGCATAGGAATCATTAAGGAACAACAGACTGCCCATCCGCCCCTGTCCTGCTGCGTTGTAGCCGACGACATAGTTGCGTAGCTCATCCGGTTTCGTATTAATGGCGTTGTCCATGTAGTAAGACTGCAATAGCGGTACCCATGAACTCACCGGCTCATCGCCTTCTTGGTAGCGGATTGCGTTGAATCTCCATTCTGTCCCTGGGAGGATGTACTCGACACCCAAGGAATGGAAGGATATGATTACAAGAGCTTCCCAACCAAGCTCCGTCCGATTTATCTCAAGCTGGTAGTCCTGTTCAACAAGTGGCTTGCGCCATTTGATCGGACCTATTGTGTCCCAGTTGGTTAACAGGTTCAGACCCGCTTCTTCCTCTGTCTTTCGATTGGAGAACCGCACTGGAATTTGCACATACTCATCCCCAGCCGCCCTCGGACTTAGTAGCAGATCGATCTGTTCCAACCGCTCCTGGGGGCATGACCGTTCCCCTCCCGGTAGCACAGCGATCACTCGTATATATAGACAATCCCGGTCGCAGGCGATCTGGATCTGTGTAACCAACCTCGCCTCCGTTCCCGAGCCTAATGTTCGGAAGTCAGACAAGTAAGGGATGGACTCCCATTGGATACTACCTCTTATAAGCTCCTCTGCAGCCTGTATCGGCCTTATGGCTGGGACAATCCCCCATTTGTTCGTCCAAACTGCCTTCACATCGCCTTTAGCGCCCACATCCTGTGCAGACGGTACCTCCATCAACCAATCTCTCACGATTACGATCCTCTCCGTCTGTTTCAACTAGATTGTATTTTACGATATAATAAAATGAGATGATTGAAAACCTTTTCATTGCGGAGGAATATCCAGATGAGCATACTTCTTCACCCCAAATATCCCCTCCATGTAGACTTACAAATTACGAACCTGTTCACGTTCTATTATTTTGAGCTCCCCCGCAACTATACGACCGTTCATAGCCAGCACGATTTCTGGACAATGTGCTATATGGTCAAGGGGGAAATGCAAGTTTTTTTCGACGATTCCACCAAAAACTTGAAACAAGGTGACATCATTTTTTACAAACCGCAAACGCTATACTGGGGGTGTACGTCTGCCCATCCGCCCAACTTGATGATCGTCACATTCGATTGCACTGCATCCGGCATGGAATATTTGGCCAACGTTTCGTTTCCGCTCCTGGCAGGCGAAAAGCCGATTGTGTCTACTATATTGAACGAAGCTTACGAATCATTCGAGCTATTAACGCAGGATTGCATCGTCCTCCGCAAACAGGACGCTCCGTACGCCGGGGAGCAGTTAATCAAAAACTATTTGGAAATCTTACTTCTCCAGTTCATCCGCAGACGTTCCTCTACCACAGTAAGCTCGCCAGAACAGGAAACCACCGGAATTACACATGACAACAGGAAGAACAGCCTACTCGCCAATATCGTGAAATATATGCGCGAGCGTCTGTCCTCCCCGTTGACCGTGGAAGAGTTATGCAGGCATTTCGGTATCGGAAAAGCCCAGCTCAGCTCCTCGTTCAAGGCGAAGACCGGCCTCGGAGTCATGKAATATTTCAAAATTCTCAAGACCGAGGAAGCCAAACGACTCATTCGCGAAGATAACCTGACCATTACGGAAATTTCCGATTCATTAGGTTACAACAACGTGCAGTATTTCTCCAAGCAATTCAAACGACTCACGGGTATGAAGCCGACGGAATATGCCAAAACCTTGGACATCAGCTTCGGAAGAGGCTTATCCAGCTTAACTGCCGTCTATTCCGATCCGTTCTCACCAACGGTCAAGGAATCATGAGGGGAGCCGCATGGCTCCCCTTTTGATGTATAGCAGGTTTACTTGATCGTCTCCAGCAGAGCGGCAACGTCCTTGTTGCCTTTCTCCTCCGCTTCGCGAATCGCTGTATTCATGTCCTTCTCCCCCAGGAGAACTGCGTTCCAGGAAGGCAGGAAGGAGTTGTAAGCTTTTGTCGCAGAAATCAGCTGAGCTTTGGTCGACATCGCGATTGGGGCAAAGTTTTTAGGCAGCAGCGCATTGATGTTCTTACCTTTCATGTATGGCGCGTTTGCACCAAAATCCTTCATCACCGCGTCGCGGTTTTTCAGAGCCGGGAACATTGCGTTCTTGGCCAGATACGTCTGGAATTCGTCGGAAGCCAGATACGAGATTACTTCGAACGCTTGCTCTTTGTACTTACTCGTCTTCGTGATGTAGAAGAAGGTCGGATAACCTTGCGGACCAACGTCTGGTTTGTCTTTCAATACCGGGTACGAAGCTACGTCCCAATTCATCGTATCTTTGTAACGAACGGTTGAGAATGTGGACAGCCCTAGGAACATAGCCGCTCTTTTGTCTTTGTCGAATAGGTTGACTTGGGATACGTGGTCCACATTCGTTTTATCAACGCCATTGCCAGGAAGCGAGTAGAACTTCGACATTTGCTCGAACAACTTCTTGAAGGTGTCGGTGCTGAATGTCACTTTATTCGTCGATGCGTCTGTGTATGGCAGGGAGTATTGGTTCATGATGATGTTGTGCGACATCGACTGCGCCAAGCCTGGGTATTTCACATTGCCTTCTGTGCGAGACATTTGCTTCGCCAGATCGTACAGTTCATCCCAGTTCAGGCCATCCTTCGGATATTTCACACCGAACTTGTCGAACAGGTCTTTGTTGTAGTAGAGTGTCATGGATGTGTTGAAGACTGGGATGCCGTAAATACCACCGTTGGCAATTTTTTTCTGAAAATCGATAGCGGTCGGCTCCATCCGACTCAAGTCGAAGTTGTACTTTTTGACGAGATCGGAGATGTCGGTTTCAAGTCCATATTGCAGCAATTCGGACGTCTGCCCGCTGGAATAGTACAGGATGTCGAGCGTTTCATTGGCGGTAACCATCTTCGACATCACGTTGTTCGCGTTGTACGGGAGGAACTTCACTGTGACATGAGGGAATCTCTCCTTGATCTTGTTGCCGAACATGTTCATGAACCCGTCATTGTCGAAGTCACCGGATGCGGAGTAGAATACGAGCTCGACCGGATCTTTCTTCGGTGCTGGGGTTACGGCAGCTGCAGGGGGTGCCGAGCCAGGCGTGGCTGCACCTTTGTCACTGCTTTCATTCTTGGCCTCATTGCCTCCGCCGCACGCCGCCAGCAGCGTCATGAACCAAACGCAGACGATCAGTAAGCTTAGTCTTTTCTTCACCATTGTTTCCGACCCTCCATCTTTATCATTTGTAAGCTAGTATCGCTTTCAAAATCAGTTTAGAAGATGACCGGGCAAATAACAGTGTAATAAAGTCTGATTGTTTTGCTATTTCAGCTTCTATCGAGTTAGGCGGTTAACTCTCTCGCTTTTTACCTTGGGTAGCCACACTCACCTGTGACGGAGTAATAGAGAGACAGTTATTCGGAGGCGTTCTGCCTAAAGCAACTCATAGAGTTCATCGAGGATGTCGCCTAGAAAGCCGATAAGAAAAGATCACACAACTCTTCCAAACACAACCAGTCTCTTGAACCTCTCATGACTAAAGTCACGAGTTTCTTGGGCAGCCCCTCTAAACACAATCTCCTTTCGTTGTGGAACACACCTCAATTTTAGTACACAAGTTCGTCATAAAATAATGTTTGTACTTGATTCCTAAACATTTTTCGGATCGTTGACGAGTCTTATGACGCACCTTATCCGAAGTTTTCTAACTCATGACTAAAGTCACGAGTTTGAGAGACCTCGTTCCTTAAGTTTGATCTTAATTTTTTATACAATGGCACTTGGAACTATTTGTCGAAAATATGTGCTATCATGATAGTGTTACTACAGTTGGATTATTATGGTGTTTACATAAATACGCTTCAGCTCACTCAAAATYGTAGCAACTCATCAAGGTTGCTGGCTGCTATTAGGGCTGAAGAATATGTATGTGGCTAATAAACTCTATATAGGGGGTGATTTTTTCTGTTGAATCCCTATGGATTCAGACTAACTGGATTAATAACAGGTATGGAACATAGTTTTAAAAAGCGGGCTAGTATAAAGCAGTTGAACATTAATAGCTAGGGAGACTCCATAACTATGGGAATATCAAGGTTTATATCGGGAACGAAAGTGAGCATTAAGTTGAAACGACTCTCCATTTGGTTAGTAACATGCCTAGTTCTATCAAATTTATTCTCTTTCCATGCATTAGCCGTATCGCCGACGGATGCGGCAACGCCAGACATCAACACACAGCCGGTAGGTACAACGGTCGATCAGGGCGGCAACGTCACTCTAAGCGTAGCGGCTACCTCTAGCAAAGGAACGCTAAGCTACAAGTGGTACCGAAATACCCAGGATAGCATGATGGGCGTCTTCGAAATACTGAATGCAAAGAGCTCCTCATACACCGTACCGACTTCAAGCCCCGGCGACACGTACTATTATGTGGTCGTAACGAACGAGGACAACACTGTAACCGGCAACGTATACGCTTCGGCTATAAGCAACAGGGTCAAAGTTACCGTTAACGCGCTGACGAATGCGGCAACGCCAGACATCAACACACAGCCGGTAGGTAC
>NZ_JBFUIX010000064.1:0-40490 GCF_056401635.1 Paenibacillus sp. P4_E11
GAAATATAGATGAAATAGCGGAAATATAGATGAAATAGCGAATAACTCAAAAATTCAAGAAGCAGTAACTAAAGCGGGGTTAAACTCCCTATTGATTAGTTTGAACAAAGGATTGGATACACATCTTGGATCAGAATTTAATGGAGGTAAAGAACTGTCAGGTGGACAATGGCAGAAAGTTGCTATTGCACGAGCTTATATGCGAAACCCGGAAATTATTATTTTTGATGAACCGACATCCGCGCTGGATCCTCAAGCTGAGATGGAGGTCTTTGATCAATTTCTTGAACTATCAGTTGGAAAAACTACTATTATGATTTCACACCGATTGGGACCAGCCCGATTTGCAGATTTGATTCTGGTTCTTAAAGACGGCAAGCTCGTTGAACAGGGAGACCATACTGCTCTGCTGTCAGCCCGTGGAGAATATTGGAGAATGTTTCGGGCTCAAGCAGACTGGTATCGAGATTCAGATGATAGTATGTTTTCAATATCTAAAAGAATAATACATAACGGTGGTGGATGAATTGCAACCAATCCTTGAAGTTAGGGATATACGAAAAGTGTTTGTATCAGGGGAGCATCGCGTGGAAGCGCTTAAATCAGTCAATTTGAAGCTGCAACAAGGGGAGTTTGTCGCTGTTATGGGCGCAAGCGGGTCGGGAAAATCAACATTACTGCATATATTAGGCGGAATGGAGCGTCCTTCGGGTGGTCAAATATTTGTAGAAGGTCAGGAAGTGAACAAGTTGTTGTTCAATGAGCCAATGGCCACAGAGTTCCGTCGGGAGAGGATAGGATTCGTATTTCAAGCTTTCAATCTTCTATCCGCACTGACAGCTGAAGAAAATGTCGCTCTTCCATTAATTCTAGCAGGATGGAACAAGCAGGCGATCACTAGTGCGGTTGAGGAAATGCTTCATTTCGTCGGGTTATATGAACGCCGTAAGCATCGGCCAAGTCAACTTTCAGGGGGGCAGCAGCAACGGGTAGCCATTGCAAGGGCGCTGGTGCGACGACCCTCATTGTTACTTGGAGACGAGCCTACCGGCAATTTGGATATGAATACGACCATGGAAGTGTTGAAGTTATTTTCTATAATGAGAACGGAGCTTCGTCAATCCGTGCTGCTTGTCACTCACGATCCTGTTGTTGCGGCCCATGCAGATCGTGTCATCCTGTTCCAGGATGGAGCGGTTGAGCAAGAATGGGTTCATGATCACTCAATGGGAATACAGGAGCGTATGACTATCATTTTCGAGAGGCTTCATGATGTATCAGGATTAGGAGAGGGCGCATGATATCGAATCTATGGGGACTTGCTCTCCGGATGATATGGATAAAAAAGGGAAGAACGCTATTTTCCTTGATCGCTGTCGCACTTACCGTCGGTCTTCTTAGCTCGATGTTTCTGTTGTATGACAAAATGAACAAGGCCATCGATCATGAGCTATATGAAAAATACGGTGAGGCCGATTATTGGATTGGGTTTCATCATGGAACAATACCGCAACTACGGGCGCTGACCCATGACGATGTGCAAAGAATCAGAGAATCGAACATTGTACGAGAGTTGGGAGAAGCTCTGGAGGATTCACAGTACTACACGGAAAGGACTGATGAATTCATTGTAGAGGGTTTAAAGTATGTGGGGGTCGATAATAGCCCATTGGCCAAATCGTACTATCGGTTTAATCGATCGTTAGCAGCTTATGAGGTTGTAATTACGAGTAACATAGCTAATCGGTTGAAGGTCAATGTCTCCGAAACCGTCACTTTTCCATTAAAGAGTGGCAGACGAATCGAGTGGAAAGTGGCGGAAATCATTCAAAGTAGAAAGGGTTCGGATGGTAAATCGTCAGAAATGGCTTACTTTCACCTGGAAACACTGCAGCAGGAAATGGGATTGAGTGGATATGTAAACCCTATAATTATCGACCTGAATCCGAATGTGAATAAGAAGACCGTCCCTTTTATATTGAATTCGGCTCTTCCAATGAAACCGATTCCGAACATCGAGCTTTTGGACGGAACGGAGAAAGAAAGAGATAATGTTCTAAGCTTTCAAGTAATGGGTTATGTATTGGCTGTTATCGCATGTATGGTAAGCGTTGTATTGTTCATGGCGATTAGTCAAATAACGTTTAGAGAAAGGTTTACCGAACTAGCGGTTGTAAGATCAATGGGCGGAAGCACGCAACAATTAGGAAAGATCGTGATTTACGAAGGTGTAATAATCGGGTTTATAGGTGCCGTTGTTGGTATAGGATTCGGTGTTTGGGCAGGCCATATAGGGACAAGTGTCTTGTCTCAATGGGCAAGAATGGATATGATGCAAGCTCCGATACATTGGTGGGCTTTACTGGGGATTGCGATATTCGCATGGATATCGGTCATCGCGGTTTCCTTGATTCCTGCGTGGAAAGCGACGGGGATTGACCCTATCGACTGTTTTCGGGAACCTGGTGCGAGTAATGGTCAGGAGAAAAAGGGAGTTGTTCTCCTATTGCTCCTCTTCTCTCTCGGTGCTGCCATGCTTATTGCTAGTATGACAATGAGGTCAGGCTCTGGAGTTCGAGTATTGTGCAGTACGGTTGGAGGACTTGTATTGACAATAGGGGTGTCGTGCGCAATATTGTTCATTGTAAGTCCAGTCTTGCGATTCATTGCTGCACTAATTGCTCGGCTTGGAAGCAGGACATCATTAATTGCTTTGAAATACTCCGTTCCGGAACGTAAGCAAAGCGCATTCATTATTGTTATTATTTCTCTCTCTTTAACTGTTTTCATGCCAATCAGTACGCTTTTCTTTCAAGTAAAATCTACATCCATCCATAGTATAGAGAGTTCCTTTGTTACGGACTACGTGATTCATAGTGCGGCACAATATCCATTTCCCTCGGGGTTGCCAACACAGCTTGTGGATGATCTCGAACAGATTCCCGGTGTAGAAAAGGCAATTCCGTTGGAACGCCCACAATCGGCGCGTTTGGTTGACTATGATTTTGCGCGATCTGACCCAGAATGGGCGTTGAAATATGCAGGTAAGGACAGAAAAGGTAGTATTCAGCGTGAACAAGTGCAGTTTATTGTTACGGATATCGAGAAATTGTCCAGTATTGGCGTCTTCCCCCGCATATCGGGTGCTATGGAATCGTCTGCAGTAATTCCGCTAGAATATGCGAAGCAATTAGGGGTTGCCGTGGGGGATCGACTACAGCTTCAGATTGGTGATCTTCAGAGAACTGTTACGATAGGTGCAACACTGGAAGATTTTCCGCTTTATAGCTATAAATATACTCCAGCCGACCGATACCTTTTTATTGATGTGAGCAACCCCGTTCATTTGACCACTGGCGGGACCTCAGAGCTTTTTTGGGTGAATGGAGGCAACGCGGACTACCAGATTAAAGAAAGCTTGGATGCGCTGCAGAGCCGTTATCCGGACCTTCGATGGAGAAACAAGCAGGCGGAAATCGAGAACATAATCGTTCAAGTCAAACAGCGGATGGGCATGCTATGGGCTTTTGCAGTAGTTGTAATGGCATGCGGTTTGATAGGGATGTTCAACACGCTTAGCGCAAGCATCCACGCAAAACGGCGCGAGTACGCTGTTCTTCGAGCCATTCATTTGACGCCGTTGCAAATGATTAGAGTCGTAATAACACAATCTGCGATTTTTTCATTGCTAGCTGTTATTCTTGGCTTTACAACCGGAATGATAATGGCGTTTGCATTTTACAATGCACTGGGCGGAGCGAATCAATTGGGTGCTTTTACCGTTCCAAGGGGTGAATTAGTCATTGTAGCAGGATTCATAGTTATCTTAACGATATTCGCATCAATGCCTATGGCTTACAAACTTGGGAAAATGCATGTAACGAAGGCGCTTGTAGCCGAATAATAAAGCTGGCAGTTAAAGAACACGGTTCGTTATTTTAATCCGGCCAACCAATCTTTAAGAGCATCAACCTGTTCTGGCTTCAAATCATTCTGAAATCCGGGCATGCCGTTGCCGCCCTTACGAATTTGGGTATCGATTTGTTCAGCGGTGAGACGTCCGCCCACTTGGGTCAGGTTCGTAGAAGGTCCGATGCGTCCTTGTAATCCGTCGCCATGACAAGACATACAGCGCTTCTTGTAGATAGCTTGAGTGTCTTCCGATGCAAGTTTGAGAAGATCAGGGTTCCCCTTCGCATCTGCAGCATCCTTACTGTCGGCCTTCTCTCCGCAACCGGACAACGTAGCTGCAAGCGTCACGATACATACGAGGAGTAAAAGAGTGCGGTTGAGCGGGAGCAAGATAAGCTTTATGATGTTCATATGGGATCGGCCTCCGGTCGTAATAGGATGTATGAAGGAGTAGACAACTTATGAGAATCGTAATAGTGACGGGAGCTTCCCAAGGCTTAGGAGAAGCTTTAGTACGGAATTTGCTCGGGCACGAAGACACCTGGATTGTGGCGATTTCAAGAACCGAAAACAAAAATTTAATGGCTGAAGCCAAGAATAGACTGGAATGGGTTCCGTACGATCTGGCTCAGACAGATGGACTGGAGCAGCTAATGGAACGAATCTTAGCCGATGCAGGTACCGAATGGGGCTGCGATGTGAAATCGCTGCAAGCGGCCTACCTCATTAACAATGCCGGCATGGTCCAACCTATTGCACCTGCGGAACGGTGTGGAGCAGAGGAGATAGCACGCAACGTTCAGCTCAATTTGGTCGCACCGATGATACTGACATCCGCGTTCGTCCGACATTTGGCGTCTTGCCCAGGAGATAAGGCGGTACTGAACATCTCATCCGGTGCGGGTCGCCATCCTTACGAAGGCTGGAGCAGCTACTGCAGCTCGAAGGCCGGCCTCGACATGTTCACCCGCTGTGTTGGACTGGAACAGCAAGGACAGTCGAACCCTGTAAGAGTATTGTCCATCGCCCCAGGTGTCGTAGACACGCCGATGCAGCAAGTGATTCGCTCCACGAATCCAAGCGATTTCTCCCAGCACGCCCGATTCGTCGAACTGAAACAATCCGGTTCCCTGCAGACGCCTGAGAGCGTTGCTAGCAAGCTGCTGCAGGTGATGACCGACGCTAGATACACAACGGGGAGTTTACTGGATGTTCGTACGCTGGAGCATTAAGCGGCTGACCGTGCCCACAATCGGAATATAACCGCACAGGCTAATAGGCTGAGCCCCCCGAAGAACAGCAGGACAAGTGGCGCGAAGCCAAGGAACCAGATGCTGACGATTACGGTTAAGGCGAATAGCCACAGTCCTAGGTAGACTAGCTCGCGTCCCAGCCATAGACCAATCACGATGTAGAAGAAGGCGAGCCCTAGTGCTCGCAGTAAATCGTATAACATATAGCTCTCCGGGGCCACATACAGCAACAGACCGATGGATACCAGTACGAAGCATAACGGCACCAAGAAGATCGCGCGGTGGGTGGTTGGTTGAGAACGGGGGGCGTCGTTGCGCCTCACAGTCGCAGTTCTCCCGCGATTCCAGCGAACAACGAACAGAAGCGCACTGAGCAGAGCGGCCAGCCCAATAGTGACGGTTACGGCTATGCTCTGCGGCTCCAAGTTCCAGAAGTAAGCAAGGAGCGCCTGTGTGATCCATTGTGCGCCCCATATATATAGGTAAGGATTGTAGCTGCGGACCGATTGGGTATTCATTGTTGTTCACCTCGATTGACAAGGTTAGCTTACTATTAGTCTGAAATGATGTCAATTGAACAGACCAGCTGAACGGACCAGCTTATTGAGCCGGATCGACTCGGTGTTTTTTGGCGTACTCGCGTGGGGACAGTCCTACTACTTTTTTGAAGATACGGCTGAAATAAAACTCATCGACATATCCAACACTGCCGGCGATCGACTTCAAACGATAATCGGATAAGATAAGCAGCTCTTTGGCCCGGTCCATGCGAAGATGAGTCAGGAAATCGATAGGGCTATACCCAATATACTTTTTGAACAAACGGGAGTAGTGGCTGACGCTAAGGCCGGCAAGTTGGGCCAGTTGCTCCAGCGTAAGCGGCTCCTGATAGTGCTGTACCATAAATTCCTGCGTCAGCTCGATTGCAGCTGTCGTATCGCCGGCAATTTTCTGAGCTCGAAAATCTTGTAAGAGTGCGAGTAGGAACTCGTGCAGCAATATTTTCCGCCGCATCGCGGTCATATGACCCCGTCGTTGCCACAACGCGAACAGCTGCTCCATCAAGTAGATGAGTTGAGGCGTGTTCTGCATCGAGTACATGCCTTGTAGAGGAAACGGACATTCGGTCACATCGCGTGAAATCCACTGTTCCTTCTCTTCATACGTCTCTTTATAGTGAAACCGAACAAAATAATACTCGATCGGCTGTTCAGGGTCTGTGTTCCGCTCGACGAGCATGCCGGGTGAGAAGAAGAACAGCTTGCCAGGCTCTGCCGGATACAACGTGCCATTAATCTTGAACGTGCCTTTTCCTTTCACGATTAGCCAGAAAGAATGATGACGGATTGTCCGCAAGTGCTGAACCCAAGATTCGTCCGCTTTCTGATGACCGATCAGCAGCAGGGAGAATACGAATCGATTCAGTTGGGCGGCGATTTCTCCGGGAGTTAGCATAGCCAGCCTCGCTTCACAACATAGTTTTCTAATCCTGGAATAGATGCATGCCAATAAGTATAATCGATGACCGTTGGACTTACAATTTGGATCGACCCTTTCGAATCAAGTTGAAGGCGGCAGAGGTATTGCCAAGCAGTTTGCTCCCGTGTCACAATAAGGGGATGTACCTGTCCGAATATGCTGGTCTATGAGGAGTTTGATATGGAAAATACGGAACAATTGCGTATATATTCAGAGCCGTTGCTCGCGTGGTACAAAAAACATAACAGGGATTTGCCATGGCGCCGAAGCCGCGATCCTTATCATATCTGGACTTCAGAAGTGATGCTGCAGCAG
Organism: Paenibacillus sp. P4_E11; assembly: GCF_056401635.1. Lineage (NCBI taxonomy): Bacteria > Bacillati > Bacillota > Bacilli > Caryophanales > Paenibacillaceae > Paenibacillus > Paenibacillus sp. P4_E11. The sequence continues at coordinate 6,960 of NZ_JBFUIX010000064.1, forward strand.
ACGCGAGTGGATACCGTCATTCCTTACTATCATCGGTTCCTGGACAAGTTTCCGACGATTGAAGCGTTGGCAGATGCTCCGGAAGAAGAGGTGCTGAAGCAGTGGGAGGGTCTTGGCTACTACTCACGCGCCCGTAATTTGCAAGCGGCTGTGCGGGAAGTTAAGGAACGCTACGGTGGAACCGTGCCCGATACGTTGGAAGAAGTGTCAACGCTGAAAGGTGTCGGTCCCTATACGTCCGGCGCAATATTGAGCATTGCCTACAACAAGCCGGAGCCAGCGGTTGACGGGAATGTAATGCGCGTATTGTCGCGCTTCTTCCTCTTGCAAGACGACATTGCGAAGTCGTCCACGCGCATTCGCATTGAGGCGCTGGCCAAGTCGCTCATCCCCGAAGGGGAAGCCCGCGACTTCAATCAAGCGCTGATGGAGCTGGGGGCGACCGTGTGCACACCGAAGTCGCCGAGCTGCTTGACCTGTCCGGTGATGGAGCATTGCGCCGCCCGGCTGGAAGGCATGACCGACGTCTTGCCGGTCAAGACGAAGGCCAAGCCGCCACGGCCGGAAGCCCGGCTCGTGGCGTTCGTGGAAGGCACCGGCGAGCATCGCGGCCGGTTCTTGATCCGCCAGCGGCCGCAGGACGGCTTGCTGGCGCGCATGTGGGAACTCCCGCACGTTGCGGGAGTGGAGGTGCCTGCGGCGCTCAAGGCGGCGAAGCCGACGGGCGGCAAGGGCCGCGAGCGCAGCGGCGCGGCTAGCGCGGGTGTGGCGCGCGCCAGCACGGCGGACGGCGGAGCGGCCGACATGTTCGGCGCCAGCGCCGCAGGCGAAGGTGCGAGAGCTGCGCGCGGCAGCGCGGGGGCTGGCGGTGCGGCCGACATGTTCGGCGGCGGCGATGCCGCCAGCGAACACTCGTCACCCGCCCGCCACGCCACCGCGTCCAGCGCCGCCGATGCTAGCCCGGCTGCCGCCCGCGCAGGCTCTTCCGCCGCTGAAGCAGCGGACATGCTCCTCTCGTCCGCCGTGGAGCCCGCCGAACGGCGGCGGGGGCGCGATGCGGAGCTGCTGCGCGGCGAGTTGGCCGAGCAATTCGGCCTGCTCGTGGAGCCGGGTGAGCGACTGATGGAGGCGGAGCATACGTTCAGTCATATTCAATGGCAGCTGGATGTCTATCGCTGCCGATTCGTGGATTTTGCCACTAGTGGAGAAGCATTCGACGAGTCGTTTCGATGGATCGATGTAGCCGAGATGGAGCGGTACGCGTTCCCGAACGTATTCCTGCGCATCATTCGCGAGCTCCGTCCGATGACGGTTTCCCCGGAGTCGGTGTAAGCCTAGAAAAGCCTCGTCAACCGAGGCTTTTCTAGTTTGGCACCAAAACACCGAGACATTTTTAGATTTATATTCCGTATAGGGATCGAAACCAAATGAACGGACCCCAGAGACCTTATTTGCTGCTTACCCCTATATTGCACGATCCTTACGGACCGAGCAGCCCTTATTTCATACAATTTCATCCGATAAGGCTCTATAACAGGCAAATAAGGGATCCTGTGTCCGATAGGAAGCGATTCGACCCTAAAATCAACAAATAAGAGCTTCTGTGTCCGTTCGGGTTAAGTCTAGTGGGACTTTATATGAATCCCGTTAGGTTTAGTGAAACACCAGGAGTGCCTTCATACTGGGTTCCTACAGGTAGCTGAATGGCGAATTTCGGACTAGCATGACATCGATTGCGTCAGCGGGAAGCTGAACGCCATTTGTTATTGTTGTCTGCTCACGTAAATTTACCGCTTACGCTCTCGCTTGCGGTGCGGGCCATTGATAGTCGATCTCCTGGCCGCTTGCACTAGCCGATTGAACGACTGATACCATTTCATAATGCACTTCCGCCCCTTGCATTTCCAAGTAGCACTGAAGGGCTTAATGATAATCGCTCTGTAGATCAATACTTGCATCTAACCTGCCGAATAACAAATAGCGTTAACGACGAGCATTTATGTGCTCGTCGCTAACGCTATTTCGTCGTAGATACGCTACTCCCGACGGTGTCTACAGAATGGATAAAGTCATCTACATCGTACACAAACCCGAACGCAAGCGCCACCCGCCACAAAGCGAGCTCCTTGTTAAGCTCTTGACGTGCGGTTTCTTTGTTCTCCACGGCTGTCACGGCCTGACGGATCGCTGAGCAGAGAATCCCGTGTTTGGTCATATCTGCCATCCCGCCTGGGGATAACAGCAAGCACCAGTTGATCGCGAATCCGGTATAAATCAAATGGTTGATGCCATGCTCCTTGCATAAGGCGAACAGCTGGTTCGAAGTAGCAGCTATTCCTTCATCGCCTTGAGGCGCAGATTCCTTCAGGAAGTCAATATGCGGGTATCCCTTGGCGATATCCGCTTGATTGTGAGCCCCTGGGAACACTTTGGCTGATCGAAAACTGCGTAATTGTTCAAGCACCGCATCTCCTGCTATCTTCTCAGGTGAAGGAGGTTCTTCACCTGCGAGCTGTGCAGCGGCCGCGTAACCGGGATAGTGCGAGTAGTAATCGCGGCCGCCCACAACGTGAAAGAGCTTGAGTCCGGATTGACGGACAGCTCCAAGCAAATTCGGAAAGACATCCCGGCTAATAGCATATGATCTAGGCGTGTATTCAACAGCTCGGCGCCAGCCTGGATACTGCTCCGCCGTACCAATGTCCCAAGCGTGCATGACCACAACGGCAGTGTGCTCCAGACTGAGCGGCAAATCGGTTTTCTTCCACCCCCCGTATCCCTCGCCTGGAACATCCAATGTGATATCCGCATCAAAATGTTGATAGTAGTTCGTGGGTACAATAATGGGATTCATGGCTAACCTCCTCGTACTTTTGCGACGAACATAACACGGCACAAGTGATTTTACAAGAGTAGGAATTGTCATCTCTGAGAGTGGCAAACATACGACAGTGCCAGAAGCACGATCACTGTGATTAAAGTGCTCGAAGCTATCGAAACAGGCCGAGCGGTCAGCATCCCGGTGATTTCGTAGTTTACTTATCCAATTATCGAGCACAACAAATGGCGTTAACGATGAGCACAGAGTGCTCATCGTTAACGCCATTTGTGTATCCTGCACGGTGCAATCTAGCGGCTACGCGCTCGCCTGCGTCCGGCATCTCTTGCATACCTTCGTCTTCTGCCCATCCTGAAGAGTGCGGGTATAGAGCAGCTTGATGCGGGTCGATCCGCATACCGGACAAGTTCCTCTCCCTCGGGAAGGCAGCTTCCAGAGTGCTTTTCCACGGTTTGTTTTGGACATCGCGGTTTCGTCCCTCCATCATAATCGCATTCGATGCCATTATATTCGAGAGCGGGACGAATCATTACGAATCAACGGGGCGACAGCATTATTTTCCGAACCATCCTCTAATCCAGTCATACACGTCAACGGTCAAGGGGATCAGACCGAATCCATGCTTGCCGATGGCAACAAGTCCATAAGCGGTCTCGCCAATCCCAACCACACCTAAGCCATAGTGCCCGATACCGACGGCACCGATCGCCCATTGACCAATGGCAACCGCTCCCAAAGCAAGCTTGCCGATGGCAACCGCTCCCAAAGCAAGCTTGCCGATGGCTACGGCTCCCGCAGCCAGAAAGCCGCTAATCGCAACCGCTCCGCCTGACAAATACGTGCTGATCGCCACGGCTCCGAGCGAAACGCCTCCTAACGCGACAGCTCCTGCTGACAACAGACCGACGGAGACGGCTCCACCGGACACCAATCCGATCGCGACATCTCCGAATGCGATGAGGCCTATTGCCACTTTGGGTTTCTTCCAATTGAGCCCGCCATTAGTCTTGATGCTGACAACCGGAAACCCTGTCCGAGGCCATTGATAGTCGATTTCCTGCTTGTCTTGAAAATACCGAATGAAGGAATGGTACCAGTTCATGAGCAATCCCGTCCTTTGAGAAGAAGTTCCTAATCGGAATTATATCATTCGTACGGTTCATTCTGATCAGTCTTGAGGCAACCTTCGACTCGGTCTGGAGACGGATTAATGCTAGTTTGTACTATTCTGATTTGCTTTTTTAACTTATCATGACTGCAGGCAGACTATTCGATGCACTATCGGCAGAACGGATTCCTCTGCTTATCGATGGCGGGGAAGCTACTCTCGGCCAACTGGCAAATGTACTACGGGAGCATCCAGAGCTAACGGTGCTGCTGCAAGGGTTGAGCTGGAGTCAAGAGCGGCGATTGTTCCCGATTATGGATGAGTTCGAGAAGTTATGTATTGAATTCTCGGCGTTGCAGAGCAATGCCATCATCGAAACCGCCTATGATAGATACGGAGCGTCACGCTTGTTCTTCGGCAGTGGGATGCCGCGCAAAAGTCCAGGTGCAGCCAGGGCGTTAATAGATTACGCTCAAATTCCGGAAGAAGCAAAGCAACGGATTGCTGGCGGCAATCTGGCTGCGCTGCTAGGTATCACCCCTCCAGTAGCTCGAGTTCCTGATCAGGATGAGATTACGGCACAGGCGTCACGCGGATTGCCGATTGAAATTACGGTCTATGACTCCCATACGCATCTAATAGAGGATGGGGGAGGGACAGGGAGCGGCTATCCCATGCTTCGCGGTGATATTGATGCTATGATCAGCCTTTATCGGCAGCTAGGGATTAGAAGAATGTCAATCGCACCTTGGGCTGGAATTAACGGCGGTGATTCGGAAGCGGGGAACGAGATAGCTGTACAAGCCATTAGCAAGTACCCGGATGAAGTAGAAGGATATGCCGTTATTGATCCTAACTATGTAACGGATGTCGAGTCTGAGGCGCGGAAGTGGCATCTGGAAAAGAAATTTAAAGGAATGAAGCCCTATTATTACTTATCTCATATTCCCTATACGGATCCGATCTATGAGGCTTGGTGGAAGTTGGGGAATGAGCTAAGCCTGTATGCGCTTGTCGACCCAGCCGGGCAGAGTGACAGTGTGTATGTATCACAGATTGAAGAGTTGGCAAGTCGTTATCCGAATGTGGCGATATTCATGGATCATGGAGCCAGAACTTTCGAAATAGCTGTATTGTACGCCAAGACAGCTAAGGCGTTTCCGAATGTGTATCTCCAGCTAACCTATACAACGGTAACATTGGGTGCCATTGAGTACTTGGTTCGTGAGGCAGGGGCAGACAAGGTTCTGTTCGGTACCGACTCCCCAATGAGAGACCCTCGTCCCCAGGTAGGCTGGCTAGCTTACGCCAACTTGTCACTCGAAGAGAAGGTGTTGGTTTTTGGAGGGAATATGAAGCGAATCTGGGAACGTTGTCAAGTCTAGACCTATCTGTGAAAAAAACCGCCCAGCACCTATATGGCACTGGACGGTCTTCTTATAGTTAAGATTACTTAGCTGCAGCGTAACGCTTAGCTACTTCGTCCCAGTTCACTACGTTCCAGAAAGCGGCGATGTAGTCAGGGCGTTTGTTTTGGTATTTCAGGTAGTAGGCGTGCTCCCATACGTCCATGCCGAGGATTGGCGTAGCACCTTCCATGACAGGGCTGTCTTGGTTAGGCGTGCTGCTGACGGACAGTTTGCCGTCCTTCACGCTCAACCATGCCCAACCGCTACCGAAACGAGTTGTGCCGGCTTTGGCGAAATCTTCCTTGAACTTGTCGAAGCCGCCCAGTTCGCTGTTGATTGCGTCAGCCAATGCACCAGTAGGTTGTCCGCCGCCATTAGGACCGATTACTTCCCAGAACAGGGAGTGGTTCGCGTGTCCTCCACCGTTGTTGCGAACAGCTGCGCGAATGTTCTCAGGTACGCTGTTCAGATCCGCGATCAGGTCGTTAATGCTCTTAGCTTGAAGATCGGGATGAGCTTCCAGAGCTGCGTTCAAGTTCGTTACATAAGCATTGTGGTGACGATCGTGGTGAATCATCATTGTTTGCTCGTCGATATGGGGCTCCAGTGCGTTGTTCGCGTAAGGAAGTGCTGGTAATTGATGGGCCATGGTAAATACCTCCTAAATGATATGTATAGTGCACTTATTTATTATCCCCTATTCGAGGTCATAAATCAACATCTGCAACACTTATGTTTGTAAAGTATCGGTTAACCTTATTCCGGCTCCAGCTTGACCAACGGATCATAATCGGCTACGACGAGCATGTCGATATGTCGAGCCGTCCGGAGCAGACGCTGCACGATGGAGGGTGGGTTCAGGGTATACCAATGTGAACGTGGAGGCTGGCCCAGAATGAGCTGGGTTACTTGGAATTGGGCGGTGTGCTGCAGAATAACCTCGGCAATCTCCTTACGATGCTTGCCCTCAAGCAACAGGAAGATTCCGCCCAGCCGTTCGGTCAAGCTTCGTACAGCGGCAAGCTTCTTCTCCTGCTCATCGCTCTGTGCCCGTTCGTCATCTACGAAAGCAACGTACCAGGCGGCTTTCAGTCTGTGAGCGATCCGGAATCCCCGACGAATTAGCCGTTCCGCGTGTGGCGTCAGATTGACGCAGACGAAGATGACTTCCTTTCTTCGCCACGGCCCACGTAACGCTTGCTGTGATATGCTTCGGGCGCCGCGGACGGCGGCTGAAGTCAACTTCGAAGGCCAGATGTCGCTATGCGGAGTCGTGGTGCGCTGCCACGCTTCCAGCCGTTCATCCACGTCATCGGCAATTTCCCGCAGGGCTAATTCGCGCAGCGCAATCAGGTTGCCGGTCTTGAAGAATGCCTCTAAGGCTTGGTCGACCTTGTTCATGGCGTATATTTTCCCGTCCCGCATTCGTTGCCGGAGCGATTGGGGGGTCACATCGATCAGCTCGACCTCGTCGGCCATCCTTAGAATGTAATCAGGCACGGTCTCCCGGACACGAACACCGGTTAATTGCTCTACCGCATCGTTCAGGCTTTCGAGGTGCTGCACATTGACGGTGGAGATGACCGAGATACCAGCGTCCAGAATGCGAATGACATCGTCATACCTTTTTTTAGTATGGCTGCCAGGTACATTTGTATGCGCGAGTTCGTCAATCAGGACGACTTCGGGATTACGGGTGATGATCGCATCCGCATCCATCTCCTCCAGCTGCACATTCTGATAGCTCACTTTCCGTCGCGGGACGAGAGGAAGCTCCCCGATCTGCGCTGTCGTTTCATCACGTCCGTGGGTTTCCAACAAGCCGATCACCACATCGATTCCTTTACCCAGAAGCGAATTACCCTCACGTAACATCGCGTACGTTTTACCGACTCCCGGCGCGGCTCCGATCAACACCTTCAACCGTCCGCGAATGATCTTCTCGATCTTCTGCTCCACTTCGGCCGTGGACAGTCTACGGAATAACCCAGTTTCCTTGGGTTGAACGGTCTTTGCTGGAATGATCTGTTCGCCTTCTCTTGCGGCACGATCTGCCATTAGGAAGATGTCGATGTTACGAGTTTTGTTCAACATTTTACTGACGATCGAACCTTGCCACAGCTCCTGCCAACGGGATTGTCTCGAATGTCCCAGGACGATGCGCGTAACATGACGTTCCAAGGCGTATCGCACCAGCACCGAAGGCAGCTTGCGTCTGGATGGGAGCGGCAGCTCCTCGAACTGGGCATGAACTTTCTCCACCAGCTTCAGCATGGACCGCTTGAATGCAGCCGATTCTTTGGAAAGTTCACGCTGCGGATGGACGAACGTGACGGCTAACAAATCCGCATTCAATCTTCTCGCGACTTGCTGCCCGCGCCGAATGTAAAGCGAACCGTTCCAATGATACTGTACGGACACCAGGATGCGTTCTGTCGCCCCGGATGGACCGACCAGTCCCATCTCCTCACGGTGCTTCTCCAGTGTCCCGTTCACATCTTCCGCGACTAGACGCAGTGCCAGCTCACGCAACACAGCTAGATTACCTCTCTTGAATAAAGCAGCGTTGTGGCTGCCCGATAAGTGTCCTTCCTCCATGCGCTTCAATAAAGTTTCGGGTGAGACGTCGATGAGACGTACTTCATCCGCCAATTCCAGCGTATCCGCCGGGACCGTGTGCTCCGCTTCGACCCCAGTCCAATCGCGGGCGAGGGAGTGAATCCCCTCTAGCTCATATACATTAATAGTCGTGATGACGCTAATCCCATGGCTGAGCAGATACTGAATATCCTCCAGCCGAGTGGCGAACCGCGCACCTTCACGGTTGCAATGCGCCAGATTATCGACGAGCACAGCTTCCGGATTCCGCTCCAGTAAGCCCTTCAGATTCAAATCCTTGCGTTCGATGCTCCCATCCATCCAGTGAATGCTCGGAACCCGTTCCAGATCAGCCAGCTGTTCCACCGTTTCCGGACGCCTCAAAGTCGACACCGCGCAGATGACCACGTCGATGCCTTCCTTCTTCAATTGCTGGCCCTCCCGGAGCATGTGATACGTCTTGCCGGACCCGCTGACGGCGCCGATAATAATTTTCAACCGTCCCTGGTGCAGCTTGGAGATAGTGTGAAGAATTTCTTCCGGCGATTTCCGCTTGAAAGTATCCATGAAGGATCAGTCACTTCCTATTGAATTGGAAATAATATGAATCTTACCTTGTGAAGAAGCTAAAGTAAAATAGCATGGCGATCCCTGCAACAGCTATTTCCGTGAATATGGCTAATGAAAACGGCATCATTGAATCCAAGCTTCAATTATTGGGGTCCCAGCTAGCGCTTGCTATGTATTTCATGAAAACTGAGTAAATCGCAGATATAGAGAGTATTGTAGAGGGATTTGGATGTTTGTTGCCGATTTACCATGTATGAAAGTCTGGAATGGCTATATTCAAAAGTCGGTCGTTCTTTACAGCTGTCTCCGTCAAGCGTATGATTCATCTCATGATTCATGCAAAGTTTTCATTTGCAAACGCTGAGTTTCTTGCCTAGCGCAGGAAAACGGGGGAACCAAACAGCGATGCGAGGTCGGTGTGAGAGCCGATTGAGCATAGCTAGGGGTGAATCCCGGGACAGGAGACCATGGAATCCTGAACCGGGTAGGGCGACTCTCACCGTCCGAATCCGTCAGCTAACCTCGTAAGCGTCAGGAGAGAGGATGATGAAGCTTGTGATCGGTTAACACGACCACAGGGCTTACGCCTCTGTGGTCTTTTGCTATGCCTATTGTTGAAAGATGAAGCATGCTTGTTGCAAGAACAAGCATGATCGCTGAGTCCTTGAATGGAAAAGGAACGGGGGAACCAACGGGAAACCACGCAGCCGTATGATGGTGTGCAAGTTTCCATGGGGTGAATCCTGGGTGTGGATCTACACACTCGGGTAGGGCGACTCTCACGCCCGAATCCGTCAGCTAACCTCGTAAGCGTATCGAGAGAGGCAACGATTGTCGTGGATATAGGCACGGTGTGTTTGACTGTGTCTGTAGGAAGCCGCGGGAAGAGTGCATCTCTTCATGCAGGCTTCTTTTTTGTTGCTCTCTTCGCTCGAATTATTAGGAGGAGAATGGATGATGGAGTCGTGTACAGAGCGAATATTGGTGTCCGCCCCGAACAAAACCGGAGAAGCGTTCATCCGTGAACTGATTCGCAGGGGTATTCCATTTGCAGCGCTGGTGAATAACCGAACGGAAATGGATCGATTGAAAGAGATTGGGGTAAGAGACTGGATCGTACTGGATACAGTGGATCAGACAACATGGATGATCCCGGAGTATGGGATAGGGAAAGTGTTTTTATTCGAAACAAGCCAGACGTTGTGCTGCCGCTACATCCAGATATGCCGGACTTGGACGGTGAAGCCGATCTACGTTATCACTCACTCCAATGCACCGCGCTTGATCTACAAAGGGCTGGGAGCCGCTTACGTCATTCATACGCATAGTTATGAGGTCAATTTTCTAATGGATTAACAATGACTACGAGGATGGGGGTTGTTCGCATGATGGACTTCTACATGATAGTGCTGCTTGCAGGTTGCTTTGTGCTATTCGCTGCATTTGTGTATGGCTGTGGACGAGTGGTGGAACAGTCGGGAGGCGAGCGGGAATGATCGTTATCGGCCTATTTACGGTAATGGTGTTCGTGTACTTGACTTACGCTTTGATCAATCCGGAAAAATTTTAGAGGAATCGTCAGCAAGTAGGGGCAGGTTCCTGGGAGGAGTTTCGTTGCAATGGGTATCGTACAAATCTGTATTGTAATTGTGTTGCTGGTGCTGCTTGTTAAGCCGCTAGGCACTTATTTGTATCATGTATTCTCTAATGAAGCTAATCGCATGGATAGATGGTTTACCTGGGTGGAGAAGCCGATCTATAAGCTGATTGGCTTGCGGGAACGCAAAGGAATGACTTGGAAAACGTACGCAATCAGCTTTATAGGAACGAATATCGTGCTTGTAGCGATCAGTTACTTGATTCTCCGGCTGCAAAATCATCTGCCCATGAATCCTAACTCGATAGACGCGATGGAACAAACATTGACGTTCAACACGGTAATCAGCTTCATCACGAACACGAACCTTCAGCACTATAGCGGTGAAACGGGTTTGTCGTATTTCTCGCAAATGGCTGTCATTACGATGATGATGTTCACATCAGCGGCGACTGGCTTGTGCGTAGCCATTGCCTTCGTAAGAGGGATTACGAGCAAAGGAACGACGATTGGCAACTTTTTCGAAGATTTCGTGAAGGCGCATGTACGGGTGTTCCTCCCGATGGCGTTTGTCGTCACCTTACTGTTAGTCGCCCTGCAGGTGCCGCAGACGTTGAAGCCAACATTGACGGCCACTACAATCGAGGGCGTGGAGCAGCAAATTGCTATCGGGCCTGTAGCCTCACTTGAGTCGATTAAGCATCTTGGGACGAACGGGGGCGGATTTTTCGGTGTCAACTCATCTCATCCGTTCGAGAACCCGAATCCGATAACGAACGTCATTGAGATTCTATCTATGTGGTGCATGGCCGCAGCGCTGCCATATACGTTCGGTTTGTTCGCTAAGAACCGCAAGATGGGCTGGGTTATTTTCTCGGCGATGATGATTCTATTCATTGGGTTCTTGTCTCTCGTATACGTCTCGGAATCGGCTGGTAACCCAGTAATGAACCGACTGGGTATTGACGCTTCGCAAGGCAGTATGGAAGGCAAGGAAGTGCGTTTCGGCATCGCCCAATCCGCCCTCTTCACCACGGTTACTACGGCGGCGACTACTGGCTCAGTCAACAACATGCATGATACGCTCACACCACTTGGGGGGATAACTCCGCTTGCTCTTATGATGCTGAACTGTGTGTTCGGCGGTAAGGGCGTAGGACTCGTCAACATGCTCATGTACGCCATCCTCGCTGTGTTCCTTGCAGGATTGATGGTAGGACGTACGCCAGAGTTTCTCGGCCGCAAGATCGAAGCGCGGGAGATGAAGCTGATCGCCATCGCCATTCTCGCACATCCGTTCATTATATTGGCATCTACAGCGCTTGCGTTGGTTACGGATGTCGGGCAGGCGGGTATTACGAATCCTTCGTTCCATGGCATATCCCAAGTGTTATATGAGTACACGTCGTCGGCCGCGAATAACGGATCAGGCTTCGAGGGCTTGGCAGACAATACACCCTTCTGGAACATCTCGACGGGTCTTGTGATGCTGTTCGGCCGCTACATCTCGATGATCGCCATGCTGGCTTTGTGCGGCTCCATGCTGCGCAAGCAGTGGGTTCCCGAGACGATCGGGACGTTCCGTACCGACAACCGCTTATTCGTAGGCATCCTGGTCGGAACCGTCCTGATTATCGGAGCGTTGACGTTCTTGCCTGGTATAGTGCTGGGGCCGATTGCCGAGCATCTGACGATCCGTTAAGTTGAAGAGAGGTGGAGAAATCCGTGAATACGAATAGAAAACAATTGCTGAACCGCGATATGATAACGCAAGCCATTAAAGGAAGCTTTGTTAAGCTCAACCCGGTATGGATGATGAAAAATCCAGTCATGTTCGTGGTTGAAGTCGGTACGTTCGTCGTGCTGCTCATGACCGTGTTCCCCGCCTATTTCGGTGCGGAGGATAGCATAGGGTTTAATCTGACGGTTTTCCTGATCCTGCTGTTCACACTGCTGTTCGCGAATTTCGCAGAAGCATTGGCAGAGGGACGCGGGAAGGCACAAGCCGATTCGTTGAAGAGAAGCAAGCGGGAAATCACCGCGAATAAGATCATAGGCAACGCAGTGAAACAGGTGCCTTCAACCGAGTTGCGCAAGGGCGATATGGTCGTCGTGTCCCAAGGCGAAATGATCCCGGGGGACGGTGAAGTGGTGGAAGGCTTGGCGTCCGTAGATGAATCGGCCATTACAGGGGAATCGGCACCGGTTATTAAGGAAGCTGGGGGTGACTTCAGTTCCGTCACCGGGGGGACACGGGTCGTCAGCGATCGGATTAAAGTCCGCATCACAAGCGATCCAGGGGAGTCGTTCATCGATCGGATGATCTCCTTGGTAGAAGGAGCCAAGAGGCAGAAAACGCCAAATGAGATTGCGTTGAATACGCTGCTCACAAGCTTGACGCTGATTTTCCTTATCGTAGTCGTTACATTGGCTCCAATCGCTAATTATGTAGGTGTTGATCTGGCTGTTCCGGTATTGATCGCCCTGCTTGTCTGCTTAATTCCGACGACGATCGGCGGCTTGCTGTCTGCGATCGGGATCGCTGGTATGGACCGAGTTACCCAATTCAATGTTCTTGCCATGTCGGGAAAAGCTGTCGAGGCGGCTGGCGATATCAATACGATGATTCTCGATAAGACAGGGACGATTACGTTCGGTAACCGGATGGCGAGTGAGTTCATTCCGGTTGGGACTGAGCGTGTGAATACAGTTGCAGAATGGGCGGCTATCGGTTCACTTAAGGATGAGACGCCCGAAGGTCGATCCGTACTGGAGCTGATGAAGCGTCAAGGCGGTACGTTGGACGCAGCGGGATCGGTAGCCGAGGGCGGGGAATTCATCGAGTTCAAAGCAGAAACGCGGATGAGCGGGATCGACCTGAAGGACGGCCGCCAAGTTCGCAAGGGCGCGGTTGATGCCGTGAAGCGATGGGTGCAGGCGCAAGGGGGAAACATTCCTGATGACCTGGACCAGAAGGGGAATGCCATTGCTTCAGAAGGGGGTACACCGCTCGCTGTTGCTGTGGATGGGCACATCTATGGACTTATCTATCTGAAGGATACCGTGAAGCCAGGGATGAAGGAGCGCTTCGATCAACTCCGCAAGATGGGGATCAAGACAGTTATGTGTACCGGCGACAATCCGTTGACAGCGGCTACTATTGCTCGTGAAGCGGGCGTGGATGATTTCATCGCCGAAAGCAAACCGGAAGATAAGATTGCCGTCATCCGCAAGGAGCAGGCTGAAGGGAAGCTGGTCGCGATGACTGGCGACGGCACGAATGACGCCCCGGCGCTTGCCCAAGCGGACGTAGGGCTCGCCATGAACAGTGGCACCGTGGCCGCTAAGGAAGCGGCGAATATGGTCGACTTGGACTCCGACCCCTCGAAAATCATCGAAGTGGTCGCCATCGGTAAGCAGCTGCTGATGACTCGCGGCGCCTTGACGACCTTCAGTATCGCGAACGATGTGGCGAAGTATTTCGCCATCATCCCGGCCATGTTCACACTCGCCATCCCGCAGATGGAGGCGTTGAACATCATGAAGCTCGGTTCGCCGCTTTCAGCAATTTTATCGGCATTGATATTCAATGCGATCATAATTCCGCTCTTGATCCCGCTCGCCATGAAGGGTGTGGCCTACAAGCCGATGAGCTCGGTCAAGCTGCTGCAGAGGAATATGGTCATTTACGGTCTGGGCGGCGTAGTGGTGCCATTTATCGGAATTAAGCTGATCGACCTCGTCGTTCATGTATGGATATAGATAGGGAGGATGGATTCAGATGAGTAACTCGGAACAGTCCGGTATGAATAGTAGGGAACAATCGAGAGTAAATGCAGCGAAGCCCGGCGCGGAGATGTCAGCGCTCAGAAAGAATGGAGGCCATATGGCGAAGTTTTCTTTTGGTGTTGTAATTAGAGTAAGTCTCGTACTCCTTGTGTTATGCGGAATCGTATATCCGTTAGTATGCACAGGTCTTGCTCAAGCGCTGATGCCGTCCAATGCCAATGGGAGCCTGATCGAGAACAGCAAGGGCGAAGTCGTGGGCTCGGAGTTAATCGGGCAGGCGTTCACCGATCCGAAGTATTTCCAAGGCCGGGTATCGAGCATCGAATACAAGGCAGAGGCGTCCGGTTCGAACAACTACGCCCCCTCGAACCCCGACATGTTAGCGAGAACGCAAGAGTCGATTGAGGCGTGGAAGAAGGACAACCCGGACGTGCCGGTGAACAAGCTGCCAATCGACCTCATTACGAATTCGGGTTCGGGACTCGATCCCCATATAACGCCCGCATCCGCCATGGTGCAGGTGCCGCGGATCAGCAAGCTGACCAACTTGACGACAGCTGCACTGGAGCAACTGGTAGATGAGCATACCGAAGGGCGTAGTCTTGGTGTATTCGGCGAACCGCGGGTGAACGTGCTGAAGTTGAACTTGGCGCTGAATGATATGTTGAAAGGGAAGTAGCAGATGAGCAGGGTTGGTGATGTGAAGACATCGCTGGCCCTGCACTTTTATATTCTGGGGTGTAAGGCAGTTTGTTTTTCGCGAATATCTGTGTCAAGTATGGCATGAAAACAAAGGGGAAGATCAATGGACATATACTGAGATGATGCACATACCCGATTTGATCACTTTAGATATGTATGAAGAAGTGAGAGAATGCGTGGAGAAGAGCTGCCGGCAGGAAACGGTTCCTATAACCAAATTTGTTACAATTAATCAAGGTTTGTGTATCCAAAAACTCCACCTCGGACACTACCGTGAGTCGATTAGAACTTTTGAAGTTACCCGGGATACCATTATTTGGTGATAAATCGCAAACGATTAATCACCTTCCGGCAGCATTTGCCGCTTCCTGTACTCGGAAGGTGAGCAGCCGGTCCACCGCTTGAACTGTTTGCTGAAGTGCGCGCCGTCCTGGTACCCGAGCTTGGAGGCCACTTGCTCCAACGATTGTCGGGGGTTGAGCAGCTCCAGACGGGCCTGGTGCAGAGTGACGTTGGACAAGTACTGCCGGGGCGACACGCCAAAGACGCTGCGGAACAGCCGGCAGCAGTGGGCAGTACTGTAGCCCAACTGTTCGGCCAAGCGGGCGATGCTGATGCCGAGCAGCGAACTGGAGCTGTTGCCGGTTTGGGCGATGGCCTCGAACTGCTCAGCCATCCGATGCGCGATCGTATACTTCGTTTCATGTGGGCCTTGCGCCAGCACCTCGCTGTCCTCCACACTGGCTAACGCAGCCAATAGACCGAACAGATGAGAGGTGAACCGCATCCGGTGTGCCGGGTGCTTCATATCCACATGCTCAGAGGCTCTGAAGCTATCGAGCAACTGCATGAGGGAGGGGCGGATCTCCTTCTCGATCGGCGACCCATAAGGGTGGAAGCCGCTCCGGTAATGATTGAGAATGGCACGAAGTCGATAATCCTCCACATCGAAATGCAAGGCGAAATATGTAAGGTCGGTTCCCCCCGTATCCGATACCCGGTGCAAATAACCAGGCGGGATCAGAATCACGTCGCCCGACTGCATCGCATGCATCGTTTCCCCGATCCATACGTTCTGCGTTCCTTCCAACACCAGATTGAGCTCGAACATCGGATGATCATGCCAAGGCCGCGACCAGATCGGCTTCGTTACTCGCCAATGCGTCTGATAGACGCGGAAAGCGGAGTTCATGTCGGGCAAATAAAGTGTTTTCAAGTACGGCAGTTGTTGGTTCATGCAGCATCTCCCCTTTCCCAACCCCATTTGAAACGAAATTAATTTCCCTTTTCAGTTAAATAATAGCACGAAATGTCCAAATACTCATCGCATTTGTCCGTGTCTCGATCAACCTCATCAAGCGATAATAGAAGTGCTTCAAGCTGCTTCCGTTCCATCCGGGAATGGTAAGCGCTTACAAATCTATACGCATGGGAGTGATGCACGTTGATCCAATCGCATCCGCGAGCCAAGACAAGGTCAAGCATTCGAAAGGGAGTGAGCGTTCTACTGACGGTCTGTTTGTTATTCGGTCTATGGCCGGACACACTATTCGCGGCAGAGGGGGATCCGGCGCCGGCGCCCATCAAGTACAGTTTCCTGGACGCCTTCTCCGGAAGCGGCAACCTGATGCTTGTCGGGAAGACGACCGATCCTCCGGCGACATCCCGCAACAGTGCCTATGGCGCTGCGATTTCCGCCACGGCGATCGGACAAGCCCGCTCCTTTCAATTCATCGTGCCGAAGAGCAGTCATTATTTGATTTCATTCAAGGGTTATTTGTATTTCAAATCCGGGATCGGAGCCATATCCGTCGATGGGACGCGGATCGGGACTTATGATTTCTACGATCCGGGCAGCCGGTTCGGACCGGATACGGCGCTGCGCACGGTCGAGCTGACCGAGGGAGCCCACACCTTCACGCTAAGCGTAATCGGAAGGAATCCGAAAGCTACGGCGGGGAGCAACTACTCCATGTATGCGGCGGGTCTGACGCTTACACCGATGCCGGGGCCCGCTGCGTTGCAATTAAGCGCTGTGCCCTCGAAATCGCTGCTGCTGCTGAACGAGACGGCGCAGATACAAACCTCCGTGTCCATGTCTGACGGAACGGCCGTCACACAGCCGGTATACCGGTTCACCTCCGACAACGAGTCGGTGGCTACAGTTAGTACGGAAGGAGTTATAACGAGCCGCGGAAAAGGGACGGCTACGATAACAACGACTGTGGAGGCGGCTGAAGGGACCGCTGTGCAAACTTCCAACATAACCGTCACGGATCAACAATTAGCGGAAGTTTACTTGAACTGGACGCCGGACGAGCTGTATGTCGGGGCAACGGCTCGCATCGTGCTCACCGGTCGGCTATCGGATGGAGCTCCCGCCGATTTGTCCCAGGTGGCGACCTTGTTTGCAAGCGACAACCCGGAAATCGTCTCCGTGAACGAACAGGGAATTGTGGCCGCCAAACAGGTAGGCGAAACGGTCTTGAGAGCGTCCGTGACGTTCAACGGCGTAACGGTAATCGGCGTTAAACGCGTCGTCGTAACGCCCAAGACGTTGTCCTCTGTAGAAGTAACCACGTTACCGGCTACGATCCAAGTTAGCGAATTCGCCAAAGTGTCGGTTGTCGGGAAATTCGAAGACGGCAGTGTCGCCGATTTGTCTCTAGCGGGAGTGACATATGCTAGCAATCAGCAGACGATCGTAGCCATCGATCCGGCTTCCGGGATGTTCGAGGGCATTCAGCCTGGATCGGCTGTTGTGTCGGCAACCGTCGAGCTCGGGGGAGTGGTTAAGAGCGGGGCGGCTGCTGTTACCGTGAAGGCCCTAACCAGCGACAAAACCCGAAGCACCTCGTTCACGCCGGAGAAGGTGGCGAACGCCCGACTCAACGCGTCGCGTTTCGACTGGGCCAAGAGCATCCGGGATGCCGCCGTGACAGCGGCTGAACCTTTCGTTGCCCTGGGGCAAGAGTTCCTCTGGGACTTGGTTCCGCCTCAGACGCTGCCGCGCAGCTACGGGGTGAATCAGCAGGTGGGCAGTCCGGTCACCGGCAAGGAGATCGACAAGTATGGGAACTACCCTTACTCCGCCGATCCCATTAACGAGCCTTGGAAAATCGTCGATCCTTCGAGCGGGTACAAGTTCCCGACGAACGATTTCGGGGCCTATTACCGCAGCGGGCTGGACGAGCAGGGGACGTTCCGGCCGGAGAAGGCCGACCGCAGCTTGCTTGTCAACACGTTGTATCCCGAGAAAGGCCCGACATGGGGAGTGGATGACGGCTACGGCTGGGTGGACGACAAGGGTAACCGGTTCACATTCATTGCTTATTACACGCATTGGCATTTGTGGTATAGCAGCGGGGTCATCCAACGGGCGGTTAAAGCGCTTAAGGATGCCTTTGTATACACCGGCGATCTCCGCTATGCCCGTGCCGGCATCGTTCTGCTCGACCGGATCGCGGACGTCTATCCGAGCTTGGACGCGTTCGCCTATGACCCGAACATCTTCTTGCAGTCTGCACAAGGAACCGGTGGCGGCAAAGCGGTCGGATCCGTATGGGAAACCTCGCTGGTCAAGGATTTCATCAGTGCTTACGATGCCTTCTATCCGGCTATGGACGATCCGGACGTGCTAGCGTTCTTAAGCGGCAAAGCGAATGAACACAAGCTCTCCTTCAAACGGTCGGGAACCGGTCTGCGCCGCAACGCAGAGGACGGCATTCTCCGCCAAGTGTTCCCGGGCGTGAAGAATGCCCAGATCCGCGGCAACGTCGGCATGCATCAGAGCGCATTGGCGATGGCGGCCGTGGTGCTCGACACGTTCCCCGAGACGAAGGAATGGCTCGACTTCAACAACCAGGCCGGTAAGCTCGAACCGAACCCGTGGCGCGTGACCGGCGGCAATATGCTGGCTTCCCTGGTCAATGACGTAGACCGCGACGGACATGGAAACGAAGCAGCTCCGGGGTACAACGGATTATGGCTGAACAATTATCTAATCGTCGCGGATGTGCTGTACGGGTATGACAAGTATCCGCAGGCCGATCTGTATCAGAATGTGAAGTTAAGCAAAATGTTCGATGCCAAATATCCGCTGATGCTGTCGGAACGCTACATGCCCTCGATCGGTGACTCGGATTCCACGGGCAATCCGGGGATCAGTGTGGATAAGGCTCAGATGATCAAAGCATTCGACATCTACAGGGAGCCGATCTTCGCCCAGATGGCGCATTTCTTGAACAACAACAGCTCTGACGGCATTCACGCCGACATATTCGCAGCCGATCCGGAGCAAGTGGCTACCGACATCGAAGCGGTCGTCCAACAAGAAGGACCGCTCGATCTGGACAGCGTGAACTTGACCGGTTACGGCTTCGCCGCACTGCGGGACGGGGAGAACGACAAGCGGAAGTACGGCGTCGGGTACGGCTTCCCGAGTCTCCAGGTTACAGAGGCGAGTACGTCCTACAATACCTATGATGCGACATCCACGGTGCAGATGGAAGCAACGACACCGGGGCATACCATTGCGTTCGCATACGAAGTTCCGAAGATCGATACGTACCAGGTTCGGTTAAAGCCGTTCCGGGCTACTTCCTACGGCATTTACCAAGTATTCCTGGACGGGCGGCTGGTGAAGGAGATCGACTTCTTCGGCGCTTCCAAAGACTTCGAGGTGTTGGCGGAACTGGAACTTACGGCGGGGAGCCATATCATCTCCTTCGTGAACAAGGGGAAAAACGACGTGGCGTCGAACTACAAGCTTGGTGTGACGGAACTGCTGCTGCTCAATCGGGAGGAGATTGCCAAGGTGGACGCCCAGCGAAATACGCTGCGCGACGTCTGGATGTATTACGGTCGCAATTCCGGGCACGGTCATCGCGATACGCTTAATCTGGGACTGCATGCGTTCGGCCTGGATCTCGCCCCGGACTTGGGCTATCCAGAATTCGCCGATGCGGTCGACATGCACCGGGCGCAATGGGTGAACAACACGGTCAGCCATAATACGGTCGTCGTCGACAAGCGCAAGCAGTCCCCGCAATGGGTCGGCACACCGATGCATTACGACGATGGGGACCGCGTCCAGCTGGTAGACGTGGAGGCGCCTCGTGTATACCCGCAGCTGGAAGCTTATCGCCGGACGACAGCGACGATCAGAGTGGATGACGAGCACTCGTATTCCGTCGATTTCTTCCGCGTCAAAGGCGGAACCGATCACCACTTCAGCTTTCATGCCGCAGAGGGAACCGTCACGACCGAGGGACTGTCGCTTACGGCGCAGCCGACCGGCACTTATGCCGGACCTAATGTGGAATTCGGTCAGCGTGCAGACGACGTGGAAGGGCCCAACTATATGGGTAGCGGCTTCCACTGGCTGAAGAACGTCGAACGGGACGAATCACCGTCCGCCGCGTTCAGCATCGATTGGAACTTGAAGGATACATGGAACGTGTACGGGAAAGGCGCGCGCGCCGACACGGACGTGCACCTGCGGCTTACGATGCTCGGCCTTGTCGACGATATCGCCTTGGCCGATGGTATTCCGCCGCGGAACAAGCCCGGCAATCCGCCTGCTCTGCGCTACATGATGGCACACCGGACGGGCGCGAATCTGGACAGTCTGTTCACTTCGGTCTTGGAACCGTACAAGGCGGATCGGGTTGTCCGTGCGATCTCGCCAGCTGCAGTGAAGCGGAACGGCGATGTCGTCGATACGAATTCGGACAACACCGTACGCGCGATCAAGGTCGAGCTCGCGGACGGTAGAACAGACTATATCATCCAATCGTCCAACCCGGCGGTATCTTACACGATTGAAGACAAAATTACGTTCCAAGGGTTCTTCGGCGTGTATACGGAGCTTGAAGGACAGATGACGTATGGCTACGTACAAGACGGAGGCAAGATCGGGAAGCTGGGGGGAGCGACGGTCACGACGCCTGCAACACCTGAAGGCACGGTTACCGGATTCACGAGATCGTTGTCGGCTGCCAATACGATCGAAGTGCAGTTGAATGCTGCAGTGGCGCCAGATCTGTTAGCCGGCCGCACGATTTACGTAGCGCACGACGGCGTCCGCAACGCGGCTTACGACATTCGCTCCGCGACCTCGCTTGGAGGCGGCCGCTATGTGCTGGATATCGGCGATGCAACACTGATCCGCAATTACGTGAACTCGAACGACTTCAGTAAAGGCTTCATTTATGATATTTCCGAAGGAGCATCGTTCCGGATTCCGCTATCGGCAGAGATGAACTTGCCGGTTACTCAAGCTTCTGTTGCTGGAGCGTCATACAACGGCTGGTATTCGCCCGATGCGACCGTAACCTTGAACGTGTATAGCGACAAATCGCAAGTGCTTCGCACGGAATATAGCCTGGACGGGGGAGCGAGCTGGAGCACTTATGCTCAGCCCATCAAACTGACTGCCGACGGAATCCACACCATGCAGTACCGTTCCGTCCATAAGCAGCAGACGGCCGAAGAGACGAAGTCCGTGACCGTTCAGATCGATGGCACGGCCCCGGGTTATACGTTATCCGCCAACGGTGCGGCGGTAACGAACGGTACTGTGCTGAATGACGGGCAGCCTGTCACGTTCGTCTTGTCCGTGCAAGATCCGTTGTCCGGCGTGGCGGGGAAGAAGTTCAGCGTGTCGGATGCCGTATACGGGTCCATATCGGATCCCGCGACGATTACAGTGGATTGGGCAGGGCAGCTGGGACCGCATACGGTCACTGTGGAAGTATACGATGCAGCGGGCAATGTGGCGGCGCACACGTACACCATCCGCGTCTCGACCAGCTTGGAAGCGATGGAAGGCTTGGTGGAGCGGTACGCGGCAGACGGCGGGCTGATAGCCCCGCTGCTCACGCAGCTTCGCAATTCGTTGATGCAAGTCCGGCACCATTTGGACAAAGGGTCATTGAAACAAGCGTCCACGCATATGGACCATTTCCGGAAGCATCTGAATAACCCGGAAATGCGTCAGTATAGGTCCGAACAAGTTTCCGTGGTATTGAACGCCGATGCCGAGGCGTTGATCGCATTATGGGATGCCGGGAAATAACACTGTTTGCGGTTTAACATGAATAGGGCTATCCTGAGTCGGTTCACTAGACGCCAGGATAGCCCTTTTTATCGAGAGTGAATCCTGTATGCCACACCATGAAATTTTGAGAAGACGAATCGGATCCCCCAGCTCGTTCAGTCGGGGTAGCCAAGCGAATCACCGGCTCTAAGGGCCGTTACACGCCCCTA
The DNA here is from genome assembly GCF_056401635.1 of Paenibacillus sp. P4_E11. NCBI lineage: Bacteria > Bacillati > Bacillota > Bacilli > Caryophanales > Paenibacillaceae > Paenibacillus > Paenibacillus sp. P4_E11. Next base: position 28,841 of record NZ_JBFUIX010000064.1, read on the forward strand.
AGCCCCGGTAGATTCCATTGGCCACCTTATCCTCCTTTGCGTTCCGAAGCCTTAAAGGAAGCCAAATCTTGAGAAATTCCAAAAAAATATGAGGTTTGCAATTTTCCAGTAATTTACTCGAACTGCATAGGTCATTTTACTTGAATGGTGAAGCTACGAAAATCTATGCGAGATCAACCGTTAGCTTAAGGTGAGTTAAAGTATGGATACAGATTTTTAATCTAGCATCGAATTCGCTACCAAATCGGTCTAAGCGTTAGAAATTTCCCACTATTCCCTTATTTGACACTGAAAACGCTTCATATTAAGCGTTTTCAGCCGAATATGAACAAATAATGAATGTTTTTTAACGATTTCGTAAATTTAATGCAGGATTTCATCGGATTTTGTCGTATAATCTAGTTACTAGAGAAAAATAATATAGACCACGGGGAGAGACCTTAATGTTAGTTCGGTCATTTCAACTATCGGATTATGCTTCGATTACAAGCTTATTGGAAGAAGTGCTTTCGGTCGCTTGTGTCGAAGAAACGATGGACGCCTTTGCTAAGCAACTGTCGCTGGATTCAGATTTGATCCTTGTCGCTGTGTTGAATGAAGAAATTGCCGGAGTCATTATTGGTACGATCGATCAGAAAAACCAGGGGTACTACTATCGGATAGCTGTATCCTCGCAGCACCAACGCCGTGGAATTGGCAAGACGTTAATTGAATCGCTGAAGAAGCGGTTCCAACAACGGAAAGTAAGCAAAATTCTTATTACGGTGGACATTCATAACGAGCCGATTCTGCCTTTGTACGAGGCGGTTGGCTATGAAGCGACCGATTTCTCACGTTCTTACCGTCATTTGCGGATTGTGTCCGGTAATTGACCTAACCGAATACGTATGGAATGGGACATATCTCGAAGCCGGTTGAATCGGCGGGTGGGTATGTTTTTGTTTTCATACAATCGGGCGCATCATGTATAATAGAAGGTAGCTACAGACAGAGAGGGCACGCCATGGGACATCTATCGCCATTTATCATCAAAAGCTTTAAGCATGACGGACATCTTCACCGGATGTGGCTGCAAAATTGGCTCATACCGGAAGCCCGTCTGTTCCCTGAGCATGCAGAAGAATCCATGCTTGTCCTTGTGAACAGCCAGACTCGCATCCGTGAAGGGGACGGCAAAGAGTGGGTAAGCCGTATTCCTTCGGTAGCATTCTTCATTCCTGGTCAATGGTACAATGTCGTATCGTTGATCGAGGAGCAGGGTATTCGGTATTATTGCAACATAGCCTCACCGCCTTACGTCAGCGGACAGGTCATTACGTACATCGACTACGACTTGGACGTCATCCGTACGACAGACGGGGGTGTACAAATTGTCGATCAAGAAGAGTATGCCCAGCACAAAGTGAATTATCATTATCCCGACATCGTAGATCGCAAGGTTAAGGGCGGGATGGACCGGTTATTGCAACGCATTAGGGGGAACGAAGCGCCGTTCGAGGACGAGCGTGTGCTGGCTTATTATCAAATGTGGAAACACGTAGAGCCAGAGGTGTAACATGAGTCTATATGGGAAACAGGAGAGCGGCGAACCTTCACTGGAAGTCGAAGATGCCCCGAAGTCAGTTCGCACGAAGAGCATGTCGGCCGAGATATGGGAATGGGTGAAATCGATCTCGATCGCACTCGTGATTGTCATCGTGTTGAATTTGTACATTTTCAACCTATCGACCGTCAAGGGTCACTCCATGGAGCCCACGCTTAAAGAGAAGGAATGGCTCTTCGTGAACAAAATCGTCTATATCACGGGGAATCCGCAACGGGGAGACGTTGTTATTCTGAAGGATCCGGAGATGACGGGCGCCGATCGACAGTTTCTCGTCAAACGGGTAGTCGCCGTACCTGGGGACAAGGTGGAAATCCGCAACGGGAAGCTGTATGTGAACGGGACGACCGTGCAGGAGCCTTACACCGATAATCGGATTGAGGATGGCGATCGAGGGCCCTTCGTTGTGGAGGTGGACCGTTATTTTGTAATGGGAGACAACCGCCATCTGGGAGCCAGCAAGGACAGCCGTATGTTCGGTTCTGTCGCTTCTGGTATGATTCAGGGTCGGGCAGACTTCATTCTATGGCCGTTCGAGAAAGCGGGAGTATTGTAGGACCAAATCCATTCAACGTATTGTGAATTAGTGAGGAGTGTCACGTATGGCAACAGCCCAAACGACAGGTAATCAGAGTCGGTGGGAGAGGCTGAAGCAGGATATACGTGCTGCTGCGCCGGATCTGGGCATTGACCAGATCGGATTCGCATCGGCTGCACCATTCACGGAGCTGAAGCAGGTATTGCTGCGGCATCGGGAGAAAGGCTTCGAGTCCGGCTTCGAGGAGCCGGATATCGACAAGCGGGTATTCCCGGAGCTCAGCCTATCGGAGCCGCAGTCGATTATCGCGATTGCGATTGCCTACCCGTCCAAGCTGCAAGATCCGCCAAAGTCCGAGCCTGGCGCATATCGGGGCATTATTTCCCGGTCGTCTTGGGGCGATGACTATCATGATGTGCTGCGAAATAGGTTAGGCCGATTGGAAGCCTTTATTCAAGAACGCGTTCCTGAGGCTAGAATAGAGAGCATGGTGGATACAGGGGCCTTAGTGGATCGGGCCGTCGCGGAACGAGCAGGTATCGGCTGGAGCGGCAAAAACTGTGCCGTCATCTCTCCAGAATGGGGATCGTGGATTTATCTTGGGGAGATGATCACCAATATTCCGTTCCCGCCAGATGCACCCATTACCGACCAATGCGGCACATGCACGAAGTGTATCGACGCTTGTCCGACCGGAGCACTTGTCGGGCCGGGCGAGCTGAACTCCAGCCGATGTATCTCGTTCGTGACCCAAACCAAGGGGTTCGTGGAGGACGAGCTGAAGCTGAAGATCGGCAATCGGCTATATGGCTGCGATACGTGCCAAGTCGTCTGCCCGATCAACAAGGGCAAGAACTGGACGCACCAGCCTGAGCTGCAGCCGGACCCCGAACGCGTGAAGCCACTGCTTGTTCCCTTGCTGACGCTCTCGAACAAGCAGTTCAAGGAGCGGTTCGGGTCCATGGCCGCCTCGTGGCGCGGGCGCAAGCCGATCCAGCGCAACGCGATTCTCGCGCTGGGCACGTTCAAGGACCGTTCCGCTGTGCCTCACCTTGCGGAACGACTGGAACAGGACGAGCGCCCGGAGATTCGCGGCGCTGCCGCGTGGGCGCTCGGTCGGATCGGCGGCGACGCTGCCGAGGCCGCCGTGTCACGTGCGCTGCTCGCGGAGCTGCATCCGCAAGTGAGGGATGAACTGGACAAGGCTAGCTCACTCTTACATCCAGAACAATCATAGGGAGATAACACATGATAGAACAATTCGAATTATTCGGTTCACCATGTCACATAAGAGGGGAGGGGCAGCTGTGAAGAACACGAATATCGACCAAGTTGAACCCGGCGAATATTTGGGGAGAACGATTTTTTCCAGCAATGGAACGATTCTATTGTCCGCAGGGGTTCAACTAACTGTATATATGATCAACACCTTGAAACGCATTGGAGCGACGTTGGTCTACATCAAGGATCCGAACTTCGAAGACGTTGAAATTCCAGAAGTGCTGTCCGACGAAACGAAACGACTCGTGCTGCGCAAAATGACAGAGACGTTCGATTCGATCCGCTCGGGTAAAAATTTCGACACCCGTTCGATCAGTACTTCAGCTGATCAAGTGTTGGAAGACGTTGTTCGCAACAAAGAAGTACTTCTCCAGCTGTCCGACATCCGTACCAAGGACAACCACATGTACGTTCATGCGATGAACGTGTGCCTGATCGCTACAATGATCGGCATGAATATGGGGTTGAATCAGATTCAACTGAAGGAACTGTCGATCGGAGCGATGCTTCATGATATCGGCAAGGTCGAGCGCCTCACCGATGACGAATCCGCAGATCCGAAGCGGCATCATACTTGGCGCGGATTCGAGCTGTTGAAGCAGAAGCAGGAATTGAACCTGCTCATTGCCCACGTCTCGCTACAGCACCATGAACAACCTGATGGGGAAGGGTTCCCGCGTAAGCTTATAGGCGATCAGATCCATCTGTATGCCCAGATTGTTACGGTTGCTAACGTGTACGATAACTTGCTGTACGATCTGAAGAAGTCGAAGCAGTTGCTGCCTCATGAGGCTTGTGAGCAGATGATGGCGATGTCGGGGACGAAGCTGGACCGTGAGGTGCTTGTTCAGTTCATGCGGACCGTCTCAATCTATCCGACAGGTTCATCTGTACGACTGTCTACGAAGGAGACTGGCGTTGTAGCAGGTCAGCATCGCGGACTGCCCGGCCGGCCGATTATTCGAGTTGTGGAGCATGATGCCAACAATGAGATTATCGTGAAGGAAGTGGATCTGGCCAAGGAGACGACCTTGTTCGTGGAGCAGGTTCTGTCTTAATTGGCCTAGTTCTCGGAACGGGGGTTGCCCCCGACCAATGACGCGTTGAATGAGCAAGAAGGACATGCTATGATGTGGTTGAGATTGTCAAAAACTTTAGAGAAAAAATTGAGGTGACAGCGCGATGTGGGACTGGATTATCCCTATTCTTACACTACTCGTAGGTTTAGTGGGCGGCTTTTTCATAGGTGTGTTTTACTTACGACGCCAACTGGAGCAAATGCAGAACAACCCTGAGATGCTTACGCAGATGGCCAAGAAAATGGGCTACAATTTGAATAAACAACAGATGAACAAGGTTCAAGGTATGATGAAAAACCAAAAATGGAAGTAAAGAAGAGGAGCGGACATGGCAGGGTTAAAAGAGTACTCGAACCGCCACGTAGGGAAAAACCGCGAGCAAATCGAGCATCATGTTAAGGAAATCTTACGGCTCATCGGAGAAGATGTGGATCGGGAAGGTTTGCTTGAGACTCCAGCGCGGGTAACTCGCATGTATGAGGAGATTTTCGCTGGCTACAGCGTGAATCCCGAAGATACATTGGGTGTCACATTCGACGAGCAGCATGAAGAATTGGTCATTATTAAGGATATTGTGTATTACAGTCAATGCGAGCACCATATGGCGCCTTTCTTTGGGAAGATTCATGTCGGCTACTTGCCTAGCGGTAAGATTGCTGGTCTGAGCAAATTTGCCCGCTTGGTGGAGGCTGTCACCCGGAAGCTTCAAGTGCAGGAGCGTATCACATCCGAGATCGCGGATATTCTGGATCGTGTGCTGAAGCCGCAGGGCGTGATGGTCGTCGTCGATGGCGAGCATATGTGCATGTGTTCCCGTGGCGTGAAGAAGACGGGCAGCAAGACCGTGACGTCAGCCGTTCGCGGACAGTTCCGCAAAGATGCTGCGCTGCGATCTGAGTTTTTGGCATTGGTGAAGGGGTAATATCATAAAAGAGTCCGTACGGTCGGTTAGTCAACCGTGCGGGCTCTTTGCTGTATTGGGACTGTTATGTAGAGAGCGAACGGGAAGCAGTCTGCTTCAGGACACTCTTGGGGGCCGTGAGTTGATACGCTTCCAGCAGAAGTGGCTTGAGCTCCTCCCAGCAACCGGGGGTAGTAGCCCGTGTGGATACCCAGCCGTGCCGCCCGAAGTACGCTGTCTTCCAGTAAGGCTCCTGCTGGATAAGGAATTCCTGGGTTTCGAGGCTTGCCTTGAAGATAAGCTCCTCCCCGGCAATTCTCACGAACGACTTTCCTTTCACACGGAACATGGTACATTGGAACCCATCGATCTCAATCGATACTTCCGGGCAGTCGCCCACAATCTCATTCACTAGTGCCTTGAGCGCTTGCTCGCGCTGGGCGGATGCGGCCTTCTCCTCGCTCATCCTTCGATCCTCCTCTGTAAGTACAACTAATCACCAGCTATTGGTAAACTCTTATTCGTAATATATCATATCACGATTGAACAGAATAAAAGCGATGTTCCAAAAAACAGGAGATGAGACGAATAGACACGCAACGCGCACAAGAAATATCCGTTTCCCCCGTTATGGCTCATGTCACATGGAATGGAAACCCTGTCTATATCCAGCATGTCGATGAGGCTAATGAGTTTGCAAGAGTGTTCATGCTGGGCCATCCCGATCAGGAGCAGGAGGTCCCCGTTCGCAGCCTGGTCGAGCCTGGATTCGAAGTTCAGGATATACCCGTGGTCGGCTGTCCGACGAATTTGGGAGAGTAACGATAAGCGAGCAGGCGCCGTATTGGGGGCCTGCTCGTATTTTTTTGAACACAATTTTACAAATGGATGGGGGACTAGGTTGACAAGCAATACTATTATCGGGTAGTCCATGCATATAGTGAGGGTAGGTGGGTAATGCATGTGTGTTACATAATGTGAATTTACACTGTTGGAGGAGGGATGTAAGGATGGCTATTCGGTGGTGGAATGCAGTTGCTTTGATCGCTGTGCTGGCATTGAACTGGTTTGCGGATGCTTGGCCGCTAGGAGGGAGGACGACCAATGAAATTTCATCCATGTTCCCGGTTCTTATTACGCCGGCTCCCTATGCTTTTGCCATATGGGGACTGATTTATGCGCTGTTGGCTGGTTTCGTCATTTATCAATTGTTGCCTTCGGGAGACAAGCAGTTGAGGAGCCAAGCTATAGGACCCTGGTTTATCGTTAGTTGTGCGTTCAATTGTGTCTGGATTGTGTTATGGCATTATTTGTTCATCGATTCCAGCGTATTCATCATGTTCGGTCTGCTCACGACTCTGTTCGTGGTCTACATTTGCACTCGATCCACATCAAGCTCAGCATCGGTCCAATGGTTCGTGCAGCTCCCCTTCAGCTTGTACTTGGGCTGGATGTCTGTGGCGACAATCGTGAATTTGGCGGTAGTGCTGTATGCCAACGATTGGACGGGATGGGGCTTGTCCCCCGAGAACTGGACCCTGATTATGCTCGGTGTAGCCACGGTGCTTGCCGTGCTGGTTGGCGGAAGGTATATGGATCCGGCCTACATAGCGGTATTCGTATGGGCGTTCATTGCGATTGGCGCGTCGGTGCGGGTGTCTGGCAGCATCAAGCTTGTCGCTTGGATGCTTGCCGCTTCCTTGTTCGTGTATGCCCTTAGCTTGCTGCGTAAGCTGGTTCGGTAACATATCGGCTTACCTCGGGACGAAGCCAATACGAATGGCAGCCTTATCTTAATAGGGCTGCCATTTCAATGTGTGGGCCGCATGGAATCGTTCACTTACATACGGCCAATTGACGATGTTCCACCAGGCTTTCACATAGTCGGGCCGCTTGTTCTGGTATTTCAAGTAGTACGCATGCTCCCAGACGTCGAGGGCAAGGAGTGGAATAACATCCCATTGTGATAAGTTCTGATGCTTCTCGGCTTGCAAAATTTCTAGTCGACCGCTGCGCGGGGACCAGACGAGAATCGCCCAACCGCTGCCCTCGACTTTTTCCGCGGCTGCAGAAAATTGTTGCTTGAACGCGGCGAAGCTGCCGAAATCACGTTCGATTTGCTGTGCTAATTCGCCCTTCGGCTGACCTCCGCCATGGGGACTCATTACATTCCAGAATATCGTATGCAGATAATGACCGGCTCCATTGAAGGCAAGTTCTCTCTTCCAATGTTTGATGAGGTCGTAATTTCCGGTTTGGCGAGATTCGGCCATCTTCTTCTCCGCTGCGTTCAGGCCGTCTACGTACGATTTGTGATGAATATCGTGATGGATACGCATCGTCTTCTCATCTATGTAGGGCTCCAGCGCATTATAGTTGTAGGGCAATGAAGGTAACGTATGGCCACCGATCGGCACTTCCCTGGAGTCGGCCGTCGTTCCACCAGACCATATGCCTTCCCCGGTAAATGAATGTGGATCGGAGGAATGACGGTTGGCTGAAGCGGCAGGTTGTATCGTAGGGGAGGAATAAGGGAGCGGCATAGGCTGCATAGGTTGATCCGGATTCGTTGCAGGTGGGAGCGTCAGAATGGCCTGAAGCACGCCTAGGAAATATTCCGACTCTCGGATGATGTGCTGAATAACGATAGGGGCGGTAGGCAGTTGCTTGACCGCTGCACTTTGGCTTAGCATGTAAAACAGCTGTTGAATGAATATCTTGGACTCCGCAACAGACGACAGGAGGAGCTGGTGAATTTGCGCCCACATGACGGGACTGACGCTGCCTCCCGAGCGAATCACAGCTTCAATCCACTGAATAGCTGCGGCTTCGGTAAGCGCGAAGGTAGCTTCCCACTGCTTCAGCTTCGTGACATACTCCTGTTCCAACTGAGGGACAAGCTCACGTATGACGACCGTATGCTCCTTTTCCTGGGTTTTCCAGAAGCGGATTTCCTCCAGTACACGAAGCGGCATAAGTGCACCGTAAACGAATAACATGTATGTCGTACCTCCTTAGACCGTTGTTAGCGCAACTAATGGCGAGGTGCTGTGCCTTCAGTTCCTATAGCTCCAGTAGATGATTCACTACAGATGTTATTCAGCAGGGAGGTTGACCTATTCATTGTGAACAAAGGAGTGGAAAGTGAAAAAGAGGACCCCGGCGAGTTTTGGCTTGAACCTCCATTCCGCTAAATCCCTTATACATACGACTTTAGACTAGAACTGCCATGCGACTAAGGCTTTACGAGCTTTATCCGAATGAGGTATACTGTAATAAAACTCGGTTTCACATGATGAAACTATAAAGCGGCGGTGGAACTTTTATGGACGATCAGAAGCTAACGGTTCGAGCAGTCGAACGCGCATTGGATGTGGTGCTTTGTTTCACAGATTCAGCGGAGCTTACACTAACTGAGATTTCCGCCAAGGTCGCTCTGCACAAAAGCACGGTTCACCGGCTGCTCGCTTCCTTGGAAGGTCGCGGTTTCGTGATCCGCAATACGGAGACAGATAAATACCGGCTTGGCTTCCGGATCTGGGAGTTAGCCGCGAATATGGAATACGGCGACGATCCGGCGACGATCTTGCTACCCGAGATGGAGCGGCTGCGTGATCAGGTTGACGAGACGATCAGTCTGTACGTGCGCGACGGTATCGAGCGGATTCGCATCCAGGCGGTACAGAGCAGCCAAGCGATTCGCCGCGTCGCACCGATCGGCGCGCGACTGCCGCTCAGCGTTGGCGCTTCGAGCAAGGCGCTCATCGTCTTCGCGGAGCCGGCTGAGCAGCGCGAGCTGCTTGAGGCGCTCAGCTGGACCGATGCGGGCGAGCGCGCCGTCTTCGAGCGGCAGCTCGGCGAGATACGCCGGCTCGGCTACGCGACGAGCATTGAAGAGCGCGAGCCGGGCGCCGCGGCCGTGTCCGCGCCGATCTTCAGCCGCTCGCACAAGCTTGTCGCTGCGCTGGCGGTGTCGGGGCCGTCGAATCGGCTCACGCTCGAGCGGATGCGGGAATGCGCACCGCTCATCATGGAGTCGGCCACGCGCATGGGCAAGATGGTGCGGTAGGGATTCATGTCTGCTGCCGCCGATAAGCGCTTGGTGCCGAGCCATACTGGCGCTTGAACAGCTTGGAGAAGTGGAATTCGTCATAGAAGTGCAGCGCAGCGGCAATTTCCTTCACCGATAGGTTCGTCGTATCGAGCGAGGCTTTGGCCGACTCTAGCTTGAGCTTCAGCATATACGCGCTCGGGGAGAGGCCAGTCGTCGCTCGGAAATGCGTGAAGAACGTCGTGCGCGACATCCCGCTAGACTTCACCAACTCGTTCAAATCGAGCGGTTGTCCGATCTGGCGGTGCATCAGATGTAGCACCCGGTCCAGCTCCGAACGGCGAAACGATGCGGGTGCGGACCGCTCCCGGGCGAAGAGGAGCAGCAGCTCCTGCAGCTGGATGTTGGCTGTGTAGGCGCAGCCCATCGGCTGCACGATCAGAGTGTCGATCAATTGCTCGCATCGCTGGACGGCTTCGGCCAGCTTGCCGGTGGCGGACACCTCGAATAGAGGAAGTCCGAGCGAATGAACCATGTCGAGCGAGCTGAACTCCAGATAATAGAACTTCCAATCGTCCTCCTGACACGTGTATGTGCAGGGGATTTTTTCTTGTACGAGAAAAAACGTCCCCGGGGGCAGCCTATACGTGCGGTCCGCCATCGTATAGCGTCCTTCTCCCTCGTAGGTCACGAACAGCCCTGGCCAATCGAAGCCTCTTCCTTTGCTCCCTTGATAAGCGCTGTTCGCCTGCACCTTCCATATCGAGCTGAACCTGCACAAAGGGAGCGTCGATTTCTCGCCCAATCGATAGGGGATATCCGTGTACGCCATACTTGCCCTCCTCTCCGGAAATAGCCCTTCAGTTCGGAAATACATCTATTCTTGGCAAACGGGCCTTTCCCGGCTCTATTTTCGTACAATTATACATGAAACCGGAACCGTCATCCATGGAGGAATTCCTTTCGGTCCACTACACTTGGTACATAGAAGCACGATACTGATCAGGGAGTGGATGAACGGATGATGGTGAAGGTGGGAAGTCGTGAGTTGGAGATGGGTGGTCCGCATCTAACGGAGCTAAGAAGCTCGAACGATATCGTGCACGATGTACAGGCGCTGCGAGATCGGATGAAAGAGGACGGCTATTTGCTGATCCGTGGCTTCCATGATCGGATGAAGGTGCTGCAGGCACGTCGAAGCATTCTGGAGAAGATGGACCGCATGGGCAAGCTGGACCGAGACACGCTGCTTGAGGAAGGCGTGATGGCCGACGGGAGCCGCAGCATCTTCTTGGGCGGCACGGTCGAGGATTTGCCGGAGCTTCTGGATGTGTTGAACGGGGAGCGTGTGATGCGGTTTTTCGACGACTTCTATGGGGAGCCTTCGCTCACGTATCATTACAAATGGCTTCGTGCCGTAGGCAAGGGCGATTTCACGGGGGCGCATTATGATATCGTCTACATGGGGCGGGGGACGCACAACCTCTACACCGTCTGGTCGCCGCTCGGAGACATCTCCTATGAGATGGGGGGCTTGGCGTTGTGCTTGGGCTCGCATCGCTTCGAGGAGTTGAAGAACTCCTATGGGTCAAAGGATTCGGACCGGGACGGGGTCGGCCACTACACGAATGATCCGCTGCTCATTACCGAGAAGTACGGGGGACAGTGGGCTACCACCACATTCGAGGCGGGGGATGTATTGATCTTCGGGATGTTCCTGCTGCATTGTTCGCTCGAGAATACGACGAACCAATATCGGCTGAGTGTGGACGCGAGGTACCAGTCGGCTAGTGAACAAGTGGATGAACGGTGGAGCGGTAAGAAACCACGGGCACATTTTAAGTAGGCGAATAATAGACGGACCTCTTCCTTGAGTAGGAAGGAGGTCCGTTTTTTTGTTTAACTGCTTTCCGAGAGAAGTCCCCTTCCTCTTCAAGGAGGGGATGAATTTCGGCTAGGCGAAGCCTAGAGGCTATTGATTTTGAACTAAACAATTGCCTAGTACAATCGATAATGACTTTTTTGAACTAAGTCGAAAAAACTACAACATTTTCCAATAAGGAAATGGGGTTATAACAACGATCATGTTCTATTCAGAGCATCCTAACATGGAACTATCGAAATTGCATAATGACAGATTGGATCCTATCATTAGCTCAGAAAGCGCTGTCAATGAGAACATTTGTTTGGTATAATC
>NZ_JBFUIX010000065.1:0-40375 GCF_056401635.1 Paenibacillus sp. P4_E11
TTTTAAGGCAGTGCAGGCCAAAGATCCAAGTGCAGAACGCTGCTTGGAATGGACGCTTCAGACTATGGAATCTACACTAACAACACTTTTCAACGTGTACGATCCGGCTCTGATTATCATAGGTGGAAAATTATATCCTTACCTTGAAAGGTATTTACCGCGAATTCGTCATCATGTGCAAGCAAGTGTGTATCCATCCGCAAGAAGTAATGTGATGATAGAGTCTGCATCCTTTGGCACTTCGCAAAGTGCGGTAGGAGCGGCTTCACTTGTGTTTGGCGAATTGATGGAGAGGCCGTTGGATATCCTAGATGAGATGAATATCAGCTCGGAATAAGTGCAGGCCTTCGCGAAAAACATGAAAATTACAGAAGCCCGCAAAGGCACAATGTAGGCGTCCCATATTAAGGAAAGGTCAATTCCGACACGATAACACGCCCGTAGTCTCCCCAAAAAGTAAACTCATAGATATAAAATAAAAAAAGTTAAAAAAACACTTGCATTTTAGTCCGGGCTTTGATATATTATTTCTTGTCGCCGCAAACGGAAACATTAAAAAAGCGGATGATTGAATAAGGGAACTTATTCCCTCAAGCGCATTAAATATGCGGACGTGGCTCAGTGGTAGAGCATCGCCTTGCCAAGGCGAGGGTCGCGAGTTCGAATCTCGTCGTCCGCTCCATATAAGCTTTCGTGTGCCTTTAGCTCAGCCGGATAGAGCGTTTGACTACGAATCAAAAGGTCGGGAGTTCGAATCTCTCAAGGCACGCCATTTAAGTTTTACTGAATACCAGTAACACCATTTTATTGTCGGGACGTAGCTCAGCTTGGTAGAGCACCTGGTTTGGGACCAGGGGGTCGCATGTTCAAATCGTGTCGTCCCGACCATCTTTTTCCTCATCATATGCGGGTGTAGTTCAATGGTAGAACTCCAGCCTTCCAAGCTGGTAGCGTGGGTTCGATTCCCATCACCCGCTCCACTATCGACACAGAGAGACCGAAGAGGTCTTTTTTTATGTAGAGCCTTACTTTTCTAATGAAATGTATAACTTTTTCGGGGCTCCCCGCAAAGCAGACGGACTAGGCCTTGAGGCTTGACGTCGCTTGGCGGGGATTTTTTTGTTACCTATACCAAATTTATGTTTAACGCGTTAAAGCAGGAATGTTGTGAAGATTGTCGAATTAAATACGGATAGATCAGATGAGGTGAGAGAGAACCATGTCAGAACACTTGAATGATACACACAGAGTGAGCTCTAATCATTTGCTGCGCAGAGATGTGCGGTTTCTCGGGAACATTCTTGGTGAAGTGCTTGTGCATCAAGGCGGCCAAGAGCTGCTGACGATTGTGGAGCAAATTCGTGAGATGAGCAAGAAAATGAGGGATTCTGCCGATCCGGCCCTGTCCCAGGATTTCAAGAATGTCATTCGCTCGCTTAGTAAGGAGAATCGGCATCAGGTCATTCGGGCGTTCGCCATTTACTTTCAACTGGTGAACATTGCTGAACAGAATCATCGTATTCGACGCAAGCGGGATTACGAAAGATCGGCTGTGGAGCAAATTCAGCCCGGTTCGATCGAAGGGGTCATCAACGAGCTGCGTGCATCCAATATGCCTGTACAAGAAGTGCAGGAAATCTTGAATACGATCTCGCTGGAACTAGTGATGACGGCTCATCCGACAGAAGCTAGCCGTCGAGCGGTGCTTGATATTCATCAACGGATCTCTCAGGAAGTTATAGAGCTGGAAAACCCTTCGCTCACATACCGGGAACGGGAGCAGCAGCGGGAGAAGCTCGTGAACGAAGTGCTGACCTTGTGGCAAACCGATGAGTTGCGGGACCGCAAGCCGACGGTACTCGATGAAGTGCGTAACGGGATGTATTACTTCGACGAGACGCTGTTCGATGTGCTGCCTGATTTGTATCGCGAGGTGGAGCGTTGCTTGGACAAGTACTACCCGGGCCAAAAGTGGGAGGTGCCCTCATTCCTGCGCTTCGGCTCATGGATTGGTGGCGACCGCGACGGGAACCCTTGGGTGAAAGCGGAGGTTACTTGGGAGACGCTGACGTTACAACGCGGACTTACCCTGCAGAAGTACAAGCTAGCGTTAACTGCCCTGATGGAGCAGATGAGCTTCAGCACATCGATCGTGGATGTTACCGCTGAGCTGTTAGCATCCATCGAGCTGGACAAGCAGCAGTTGAAGCTGAGAACGGAAGATATATGGCGCAACGAGAACGAGCCTTATCGGATAAAACTCACATATATGCTGGAAAAGCTGGAGAATACGCAAGCGGGGGCTGGCAAACAAGTATTGAAGTACAACTCCCCGGATGAGTTCACAGCGGATTTGAAGGTCATTGAGAAAAGTTTACGCCATCATTACGCGGATTATGCGGCAGACCATTATGTACAGAAGATCATCCGCCAGGTTGACCTGTTCGGCTTCCATCTGGCGACACTGGATATACGTCAGCATAGCAAGGAGCACGAGTCGGCAATGGCTGAAATTCTAGCCAAGATGCAGATCGTGGACAACTATGCGGCACTAACTGAGGAAGAGAAGATTGAACTGCTGAGTGGGTTGCTGAACGATCCACGCCCCTTGGTTTCTCCTTACATGGAGTATACCGAAGGAACGCGGGAATGCATTAATGTATACAAGACGATCAAAGCGGCCCAACAAGAGTTCGGTAATCGTTGCATCTCCACGTACTTGATCAGTATGACTACAGGGGCCAGCGACTTGCTGGAAGTTATGGTACTCAGCAAGGAAGTAGGTCTATATCGTCGCGAAGCCGATGGTAATGTTACTTGTACGCTTCAGCCAGCCCCTCTGTTCGAGACCATTGACGACTTGCATGCTGCACCTGGTATTATGCAAACCTTATTCGATATTCCGGCGTATAAAGCAAGCATCGACAGCTTGGGCGGATTGCAGGAAATTATGCTGGGCTATTCCGATAGCAACAAAGACGGCGGTGTATTAACGGCGAACTGGGAGTTGCGCGTCGCGCTCAAGGATATTACGAAGGTAGCCAAACGGAACCAAGTGAAGCTGAAGTTCTTCCATGGCCGTGGAGGAGCCCTTGGTCGTGGAGGGATGCCGCTCAACCGCAGTATTATGGCTCAACCGCCTGAGACGCTCGGTGGGGGCATTAAGATTACGGAGCAAGGCGAAGTGCTATCTTCCCGTTATTCCTTGAAGGGCATTGCTTACCGCAGCTTGGAGCAGGCTACGTCGGCGCTAATAACGGCAGCCAGATTAGCTAAGAACGTACAAGAAGCCGATGAGAAGGAAAACGTCTGGGATTCGGTCATGAAAGACATCTCGGAAAATGCACAGACGAAGTATCAAGATCTGATCTTCCGCGATCCGGACTTCCTCGTATTCTTCAAGGAGTCCACGCCGCTGCCGGAGATCGGAGAACTAAACATTGGGTCCAGACCTTCCAAGCGTAAGAACAGTGATCGGTTCGAGGATCTTCGTGCGATTCCGTGGGTGTTCGCTTGGACGCAAAGCCGCTACTTGCTGCCAGCTTGGTATGCAGCGGGGACAGGACTTCAGAAGTACTTCCAGGAAAATCCGGACAACTTGCAAACGCTGAAGCAAATGTATGAAGAATGGTCGTTCTTCAGTACGATGATCGACAACCTTCAGATGGCGCTTGGCAAAGCTGATCTGCCGATTGCCAAGGAGTATTCGGGTATGATTACAGATGCGACTATAGCTGAACGTATCTATGGACAAATCGAGCAAGAGTACAAGTTGACGTCGGATCTGATTCTGCAAATAACGGGTCAGAAGGAAATACTGGATAACGTACCGGTTATTCAAGAGTCGATTCGCTTGCGTAATCCTTATGTCGATCCGCTCAGCTATTTGCAAGTTCAGCTGTTGACGGAGCTTCGTTCCCAGGAGGAGCAGGCAAGTGAATACGCCGAACTGCTGCGGGAAGTACTGCTCACGATTAATGGTATAGCAGCCGGCTTACGGAACACCGGTTGATACATTGGAACCAGACCCATGCCACTAAGAATAGTCGAGCGCCCCTCTGCAATTTGAGACGGCGGCTCGACTTTTTGTTTGAAATCCGATAGAGTAGAGCCAATGAAGTAATGTTCGGGAGGTAGGCAGCATGAAGGCTCCCACCCTGCGATGGATGGCGATCGTTCTGGTCCTGCTCGGGTCAGCAAGTTACGGGATGCTGTCCCCCTTTGTGAAGATGGCGTATGGTCATGGATGGACCAATATTCAAGTTAGCACCAGCCAGGTTACGATGGGCGCGTTGCTGCTGTGGGTGCTGTTGCTGGTCACTCCGCAAGCCTGGTCCAATCCGTTCAAGGGCCCATGGATTCGCTTATCGCTGATCGGCATCTTCGGGTTGGCGCTGACTACTTTTTTCTACAACAACAGCTTGTCGAGATTGGATGCTTCGTTAGCGATTGTGCTGCTGTTTCAATTCACATGGATGACGATCTTGCTGGAATGCATCTGGGATCGGAAGAAACCGACGCGTTATCAGTTAGGTGCGATCGTGCTGGTCATGGCAGGTACGCTGCTAGCCGTCAACCTGACAGGAAATTCGTTTCGTGTAATGGATAGTCTGGGGCTCGTGTTCGGCTTGTTGTCTGGGGTGTCGTACTGCCTGTTCTTGTTCTTCACAGGACGTGTCAAGTCCACGCTGCATCCGGTCATGAAGTCGACCGTCATGCTGACCGCGGCGCTTCCAGTCATCTATTTGATTTACCCCCCGACACAAGTATTCCAAACGGGTACAGGTTCGCTGCTGCTGTGGGGTGTCCTGCTCGGCATGTTGGGACAGGCTTTCCCGGCCGTTGCCTTCAATATTGGCATACCGCGTATTGGAAGCTCGCTTGCCGCTATGCTGGCATCGATGGAGCTGCCTGTGGCGACTACCGCCTCGTATCTTATTCTGGGCGAGCTGGTGGGCTGGATGCAATGGTGCGGAATCCTGTTGATTCTGATTGGGATCTTCGTGTCAGAGCGGCAACCGTCTATGCGTGTACAGGCTGAATGATCGGTAACAGAATGGAACTTTTCTCCGATTTGTTCGTACCGTATTGGGGGAAGGTATAATCATTATCTTCGATGGCATGCTTCGCTTTTGGGGGATTTGTTCTTGGGAGGAATGTCGGTGAATTATGTGGAAACGCGCTTGGCCAAGCTTGCTCGCAACGGGGACCGGCGCGCCTTTATTGATTTAGTGGATTTGTATAAGGATAAAATATACCATCTGGCGTACCGGATGCTGCATAACGTACAAGAGTCGGAAGATATCGTACAGGAAACGTTCTTGAGGGTATATACGAACCTTCATAGGTATGACGAGAATCAGAAGTTCTCGACGTGGATTTATCGGATTGGAACGAACCTGTGTATTGATAGGCTGCGCAAGCGGAAACCGAGCTATTCTCTGGATGCAGATGTGACGGACAGCGACGGAACCGACTGGTACTCGATGCTCTCCAGTCCGGATCTAACACCAGAGGGTGAGCTTTTACTCTCGGAGACACAACTGCAGGTTCGCACAGCGATCGATTCGCTGCCTGAGAAATACAAGTCGGCTGTTATCTTACGGTATCTGCACGATATGTCGCTGCAGGAAATTAGCGATGTGCTGGACATGCCTGTAACGACTGTGAAGACACGGGTGCACCGAGGCCGGGAGTATTTGCGTCAAAAATTGGAAAAGGATGCCATGCTGTAGATGAGCGACAAAAAAATTCGTCCAATTGCAGGAATGGTTGAAACAATATCCGAAGTCACACGTATAGTACATTACGAATTTTACAGGAATAGCGAAAACGTGAAGCAGAGAGGAGTGGCTCTCCGATGGATTGCAAAGAAGCCGTCCCATTAATCCACGATTATTTGGATGGAGATTTGTCCAGCACGCAGGCGATGGAGTTAAAAGCCCATATGTCAACCTGCTCGGCTTGTCACAAACGATTTCAACAATTAGAGAAAGCGGATCACTTATTCCGCTCACTAGGGGTAGTTGCAGCTCCCCCGCATATAACAGACCGTGTGCTTCGAGCGCTTCCGGCTCCTCCACGCAGCAAGGCTTGGATGAACTGGATTCGTCGACACCCGGCGGCTACGGCCGCAGCGATATTCGCCGTTGTCATGTTGAGCAGCTTCTTCTCCTTATGGAATCAAGACACCGACTTGATTGTCCGGGGCGATATTGAGGAGCTTGTCATTAAAGGCAACCAGGTCTATGTTCCTCCAGGACGTACCGTGCGTGGGAATTTGGTCGTGGAGAACGGATCGGTACAGGTTGATGGTACGATTGAGGGGAATCTGGTCGTCATTGACGGCACCTATGCACTCGCCTCAACGGCCCGTATATCCGGGGACATCAAGTCAGTCGATCAGGCTGTTCAATGGCTCTGGTACAAGACGAATCAGTTTATTAGCGCGGTAGCCCAGTAAGGAGATAGGAATCAAGACCTCCCTTCACGTATGAGGGGAGGTTTTTTGCTGAAAATATGGTATGATGAACATAAGCAGCCATTAAAAGGGTTCTATATAAGGTTGCGTGGGGGTTGACGGATGGACTGGATTAAGGAGATTGGCATCAATGATGTCGTTGACATCTTGATCGTCAGTTACGTCATTTATAAAATAATCCTACTCGTGCGAGGGACTAGAGCGGTTCAATTGCTGCAAGGGATCTTCGTCGTGGTCCTCACGTGGGCGCTTAGCATATGGTTTAAGCTGAACACGCTCAAGTGGCTCATGGATCAGATGTTGACGCTCGGTGTGCTGGCCATCATTATTATTTTTCAGCCGGAGCTTCGTCGTGCCTTGGAACAGTTGGGTCGCGGGAAGTTATTCAGCCGGACATCGACGAATGAGGATCAGGAAGTTACCCAGCGTATTGCTCACATATTGAAAGCGATGAATCATCTGGCCAAACGTAAAATTGGAGCGCTTGTCGTATTCGAACGGCATACAGGTCTCAATGAATACGTGGAATCCGGCATTCAGATCGGTTCTCACATTACTTCAGAGCTGCTTATTAATATATTCATTCCGAATACGCCGCTGCATGATGGTGCGGTCATGATTCGGGGTGGACAAATTGTCGCGGCAGGCTGTTATTTGCCTTTATCGGAAAATCCTTTTATAAGCAAGGAACTCGGGACTCGCCATCGTGCCGCAATCGGGATGAGCGAAGTATCAGACGCTGTATGCGTAGTCGTCTCTGAAGAGACCGGGCAAATCTCGCTCGCGCTGAACGGTCAGATCGTGCGGGATATTAAGGAAGAATCGCTTGTGTCCAAGCTCTATGAGGAACTTCGTCCGACGACGAAGGCCAAAGAGAAAACTCCTTTCTGGAAGAGGAAGGGGGACAAGCATGAATAAATGGCTGGGTAAACCAAATGTAGTTAAAGTTATTGCACTGATTCTCGGGATATTGCTATGGTTCGCCGTGCAGACGGATGAGAAGATAACTCCAGGAAGTTCTATTCCGACGGAGAAAGAGAATACGATTACGAATGTGAAGATAACGCCTGTATTCGACGGAGACTCCTTCTATATTCAATCGATGGACCCGTCCGAAGTGATGATCAAGGTCAAGGGTAAGGATACAGCGCTGAAGAAAGTGAATACCGCCACCTATCGGATCGTGCTGGATTTATCGAGTGCGAAGGTAGGGGAGAACACACTCCCGCTGAAGCCTGAGAAGTTCCCAAGCGGTGTAGAAGTGTCCATCTATCCTCCCTATGTAAAGGTTGTCCTTGAGGGCAAGGATCAGAAGGAAATGCCTGTACAGGCCAATGTGAACGGCAATCCGGCCAATGGGTACAAGGCAGGACAGCCGGTGATCAAGCCAACACGGGTCATTGTGACGGCCCCTAGCAGCATGATCGACAGTGTAGCCACTGTTCGGGCCGATGTGAACGTGGAGAATGCGACCAGCGCGGTAACGAAGCAAGTGAAGCTGATCGCATATGACCGCAACGGCAAGCAGATGGAAGTATCGATGAATCCGCAGGTCGTGGATGTGGAGGTTCCGATTACGCAGCCATTCAAGAAGATGCCGTTGCGCATCAAGACGACGGGGACGCTAGCCGCTGGATTCAGCGTAGCCTCCTTCACGCCGAGTGCAGAGCAGATTACCGTGTATGGGCCGCAAGAGCTGTTGAATAAGCTGGAGTTCTACGAAGGACCTCCTGTTGATTTGAGCGGGTTGAAAGAGAGTAAGACGTTCACGCTCGACATCCCACTGGTGAACAAGGTCACGACGCTGGACCCAGCTAAGGTGGAAGTAAGGGTGGAGATCGTACCGTCAACAACGCGATCGTTCGATCAGGTACCTCTGACCATTGTGGGGCAAAATGATGTGTATGACACGAAAATCACAGCACCCGTCGGTGGCAATGTGGCCTTGACGCTGGAAGGCGCTCCTGCCGTGCTGGAGAAGCTGAAGCTGCAAGATGTGCAGGCCATTGTCGACGTCAGTAACTTGCCACCAGGCAAGCATGATGTGCCGGTGAGCGTGAACGTCTCCCCGTTCGTGCGCAAGTCGGGGCCGGAGCTGAAAGCGTCGGTCGAGATCAGCGCGAAGCCGGGAGCGGGATCGCCAACGGGCCCTGGCGGCGCGGCGGCGGGCGCCAATGCGGGCGTGAGCGGCGGCAACGGCGCGAGCCCGGCTGGCGGCACAGCCGCTGGCAGCGGCGCGTCGACGCCAGCCGGCGCAGGCACTCCGGTGCCGACGAGCACGCCGACGCCGACACCGACGCCGGCGAGTACGCCGGCAAGCGGTGCGGGCGCGAGCCCGGGCGGCGGCGGCAAGGAAGCCGCAGGCGCTGGGGGTACGCGGTAGCGTAGGCGCGACCGGGTGGTGCCGCGGCGTGCGACGCTAGTGGCGGCAAAGAAGCCGCGGGTACGCGGTAGCGTAGGCGCGAAGGCGCGGGCAGTGCCGCGGCAGGCGGCGCTAGCGGCGGCAAGGAAGCCGCAGGTGCGGGTACGAGGTAGCCTAGGCGCGGGTGCGGTGCTGCCGACGCCTGCGAGCACGCCGGCATGCGGTAGCGGGCGTGTACGAGCCTTTATGCGGAAGTACGGTGGCGTATGGCGCTTGTGGTAGTGAGTACAATGGATGAGTTGCTCAACTGATGCACACGGTCAACCAATCGCTACTCAACTGTTGGCCAACAACGAGCCACCCACCTATCGGCCAATCAAGAAGTAAGTTGGACATAACAGTGACTACTTGGTGTACTTACGGAGATTGAGTGTAGAGTGAAGAAGGCGTAGAAGATAACGGAAATAATTACCGCTAATGCTGATATGAGCGTTCTTGTTATCGAATTAACGGAAATAATTGCCGCTAATTCTCCACTTCTGCCATAAAACCTTTATCAGATTATAATTAACGGAAAAAATTTCCTCTATTTATGCTTCTGAACTATTATATTGGGCAATAGCGGCAAAAAGTTCCGTTATTTCTGATCCCAATCTAAGTAGCAACATAAGCGTGCAGACAATGAGGGCAAGTGAACATTGAAGGAGAGAGATCGATATGGGGAAATATTTTGGAACAGACGGTGTACGTGGTGTAGCCAATAAGGAGCTTACGCCAGAGCTGGCTTATAAGATAGGCCGCTGCGGCGGGTATGTGCTGACTCAACACGCTTCAGAGAAACCTGTTGTACTGATCGGACAGGATACACGCGTATCGGGACCGATGCTGGAAGCGGCGCTTGTCGCTGGCTTGCTGTCGATTGGTGCGGATGTTGTTCGTCTGGGCGTGATTTCTACACCAGGTGTGGCTTATTTGACGCGCCAATTGGGGGCGAGTGCTGGTGTGATGATCTCCGCTTCGCATAATCCTGTTGAAGATAATGGCATTAAGTTTTTTGGCAGCGACGGCTTCAAACTGTTCGATGAGACCGAGCTGGAGATTGAACGATTGCTGGACGCCGACCGGGATGAGCTCCCGCGGCCTGTCGGTACACTTCTCGGTTCCGTACGTGACGACGCTCAGGCGAAGTACGCTTACATCGATTTCCTGAAGACGACCGTGGATGTGTCGTTTCAGGGCTTGAAGCTCGTGCTGGACTGCGCGAACGGCGCAGCCTACGAACTGGCGCCGCGGCTCTTCCGCGAGCTCGGCGCTGAAGTGATTGCCATCGGCGCGGAGCCGGATGGCAGCAACATCAACGACGGATGCGGCTCCACGCATCCGGAGAAGCTGCGGGCCGAGGTGCTGCGGCAAGGCGCGCACCTCGGGCTGTCCTTCGATGGCGATGCCGACCGGCTGATCGCCGTGACCGAGACGGGCGCCGAAGTAGACGGCGACTTCATGCTGTGCATCTGCGGCGATGCGCTGAATCGCGCCGGGCGGTTGAACCACAACACCGTCGTGACGACGGTGATGGGCAACCTTGGCTTCTTCAAGGCCGCCAAGGACTTAGGGTTGCAAACCGCACAGACGGCGGTCGGAGATCGTTATGTGATGGAAGAGATGCGCAAGGGCGGCTACAATCTGGGCGGCGAACAGTCTGGCCATATGATCTTCCTGGACCACATCACGACCGGTGACGGGATGTTGAGCGCGCTGCAGCTTGTTCAGACCGTCGTGCAGTCGGGCAAGTCGCTAGGCGAGCTCGCTGGTGTAATGAAGAAGTACCCACAAGTCTTAGTCAACGTTCGCGTGGCAGACAAGAGCAAGCTGAATGGCAATACGGCTATCGAGGCTGCGATTCGCAGTGTAGAAGAGCGGTTTGCTGGCAATGGTCGGGTTCTGGTGCGTCCATCAGGGACGGAATCACTCGTCCGTGTTATGGCTGAAGGTCCGGACGAAGCGATTGTGAAGGCATATGTAGACGAAATATCCGAAGTGGTACGAGTTGAACTGAGTTAGAACACAGAATCAGAGGATCACAGTTCATTCTTTTGCGGACTAATAAATAATTAAATGGTATATATTCTCTTTGAATCTATAGCGTGACTGAGTTCCTCTATTCCGGCTGCCGAAAGGTATAAACCGCAGATAAGGGAAGTCAGTTGCGCTATTTTTACATGTAACAGTTGCTGGAACTTTTTGGAGTAGGACGAAATATTAGTTGCATACGGGCGATAATTTGAATACTATAGAGAATAGCACTTTGAAATGGAAAGGTGGACAGAGGTTAGACAGCAATAAAAGCGCCAGAACTTGCGGGCGTTGTCTCCCGGACGGAAAGCGGAGATAGCGAGAAACTCCAAGTTGACGAGGTAGAGGTGTTCGGATATCGGCGGGGACCTCTCGGCTGCATCAGGGCCGTGAACAGGTGGGGAAATGGATGGGGTGACCTGTCTCACAAGACTCCTGTAATGATGATGAAATGAAGAGTATAGAAGCGGGTGCAGCGAACGGAACGCGGCATCTGATTTGGACGAGGCTGAAGGTGACGAGCATGTAAGGTAGAGAGCTCGTTGATCTAGAAATGTTTTGACCGATCGTATCTAAATTAATGGCATTTATTATACGGATTATTAAAAATTCGCTTCCTAAGGAAGCTTGGTTTCGTGCTGTCTTTTCATGGGAAAGGCGGGTTGACAACTGAATAGCAGGAACGTTTTCTTTGGTCATGCCCTAATCATGAAGAGCCGCACGGACGAAACATGAGACGGAGGTCATGAATCGATGTGTGGAATAGTTGGATATATAGGGAACCGGAACTCGCAGTCTATTCTTCTGGAAGGATTGAAGAAGCTGGAGTATCGCGGATATGATTCTGCGGGTGTGGCGGTGTTTACCGGGAACGGATTGGAGATCAAGAAAGCCAAAGGCCGTCTGGCTGTGTTGGAGTCGCAGTTGGAAGTAGCTCCGCTGCAAGGAACGATCGGGATCGGCCATACCCGTTGGGCTACTCATGGCAAGCCATCTGACGTCAATTCGCATCCACATACGGATAATTCGATGAAATTCTCGGTCGTGCATAACGGGATTATCGAGAACTACATGGGGTTGAAGGAAGAATTGACGGCCAAGGGCCACCGGTTCGTCTCGGAGACGGATACCGAAGTGATTTCCCACCTGATCGCAGATTTGTATGAAGGCGACATTGTTAAGGCGGTTCAACATGCCGTTCAGAAAATGACAGGGGCCTTCGCACTTGGCGTCTTGACCGAGTATGAACCTGATAAATTGGTAGCGGTTCGCCTGGCTAGTCCTTTGATTATTGGCGTAGGAGAAGGCGAGAACTTCATCGGTTCGGACATCCCGGCGATTCTGGAATATACACGACAAGTCTATATACTGAACGACGGCGAAATGGCGGTATTGACCCGTGAAGGTGTCGAATTAATGACCTTAGAGGGGAATTTTATTTCCCGGGAATTATTTCATGTCGATTGGGATCTGATTACGGCGGAAAAAGCCGGATTCGATCACTTCATGTTGAAAGAGATCCATGAGCAGCCCAAAGCATATAAAGACACGATGGGAAGCCGTATCTCCCCAGACGGTACGCAAATCATACTTTCTGAAATTGGGATGAGTGCGCAGATGGTGAAGGCCATCCGCAACATTCATATCGTGGCTTGCGGGACTGCCTTCCATGCCGGTATGATCGGCAAAAGTGTGATCGAGAAGCTCGCACGTATTCCAGTAGAGACCGATGTGGCCTCCGAATATCGCTATCGTTCTCCGATTATTACACCTGAGACACTTGTCATCGTAGTAAGTCAATCCGGTGAGACTGCTGATACACTTGCCGCTCTGCGTGAAGCGAAACGGTGCGGCGCGCGAGTGCTTGCCATAACGAACGTAGTCGGCAGCTCAGTAGCTCGCGAGGCCGACGATGTCATCGTCACCTGGGCAGGCCCGGAGATTGCCGTCGCCTCGACGAAGGCTTATACGTCGCAGCTCGTTGCATTTTACATGGTCGGTTTGTACCTCGCCCAGACACTGAACACGCAATCGGCGGAATACGTCCGCGAAGTGATCGCGGCGCTGCGGCTGCTGCCTGAGCAAGTAGAGTACTTGCTCGGCCATAGCGAGCCGATTCAGGAGTATGCGCAGCAGATTGCAGAGCACCACAGCTTGTTCTTCATCGGTCGCGGTCTGGATTATGCCGTAGCACTCGAAGGCTCCCTGAAGCTCAAGGAAATTTCCTACATCCACTCGGAGGCTTATGCCGCTGGAGAACTGAAGCACGGTACGCTGGCCTTGATCGAGGAGGGGATTCCCGTCATCGCTCTTGCCACGCAAGAGACGCTACTGGAGAAAACCATCAGCAACATCAAGGAAGTGAAAGCTCGGGGCGGCCGTGTGTTCGGTGTCACACTCGCTGGCAATGAAGAGCTGCACAAGGCTGTGGACGAAGTCTATGAGATCCCGCGCACGCATCCACTGTTGACTCCTGCTTTATCGGTTATTCCATTGCAATTGCTAGCTTATTATGCCTCGCTTGCGCGGGGGAATGATGTCGATAAGCCGCGTAACCTTGCGAAGAGTGTGACGGTGGAGTGAAATGCTGTGCATCTAGATTAAAGTTGAATGCGTTAAATATTGTTTATAACTGAACAAGATACTTTGTAACTGAATAAAAAAGATTGTAACTGAACAATAAAGAGTGTAACCTTCCAAACAAAAGCCGAGCAGATCCAGGATTATTTCCTGAATTTTGCCCGGCTTTTTTTCTAGAGTATGAGGGAACAAAGCGAAAAGAGATACGTACGGATCGCCAGAATCCGGACTTCACGAGAAGCTGAGTCCGTTGTCGAATTCGTATACGGTGTGGGGCGCTCTAACGCCGGATTATTCGTTGGAAGAAGCGAAAGACGCATACAAGAAGCAACATCGCCGCGAACACCTTTCGATTGGAGTTTCCGGTTATAAGCTAGATGAATGCGACGGCAGTGAATTATAGGCCGCAGATATTTTACCTAAGTACTTCGATGAATATAGAGTGAGGTGAACGAGTAGCAAGGAACCGTCGAATTACTTCGCTGCTGGGCTTATTATGTGTTAACATCGGACAAAATCAAAGCCAGGGAGGACAAAAAGGGCGTGGTTGTGGATTCATAACTGCCGAACGCGACTCGACTGTTCTGGACGTCCGAAGCGTTTTTTCTGCATCCCGATAAACTGCCCCCTCATCTGCGGCAGTGCGGCTATTGGTTGGAACAGCTGCGCCGTCTGTCGGAAATCGGCAGCATCGTGTTCAGAGCCGAAACGGTTGAGCAGGTGAAAGGCGAATACCCGCCATGCTGGATGTGCCAGCGCTGAGAGAGGATCACTCAGGAGTTGGAACAATCATATTAGACTTTTGACTTTCGAGATGTAAGGAGGGCAAGATCCATTCTGATCGACTGGCGATATTCAAAAGGCGTCATCCCCTCGAACCGTCTGAACATTTTAGAGAAATAGCTTTGGCTGCAAAAGCCGGCTGTTTGGGCTACTTCCCCAAGCGAGACATCTGTTCCCGCTAACAGCTCCTTTGCGATCCGTAGTCTATATTTAATAAGATATTCTGTGGTTGTACATCCGGTTGCCTGCTTGAATAATCGGGAAAAGTAGTTGGGGCTTAAGTGCACATAGTCTGCAATATCCTCGACTTTAATCGGTTCTTGGTGATTATCGCTAATATAACGAATCGCTTGCTGAACGGTTTCCGCATATTGAAGAGGCGCCCTGTCATCCAGCGATTCGTTCCCTCCCATATGAATGACAATAGCATCCGTCAAAATCCTCGTGATGTAAGACGACGCCACCGCTTCGAAGCCGGGCGTACATTGCTCGAACAGTGCGAATAATAATTCGAACAACTGCCGCGTCAATTTGGCGTTTCGAACGTAGAGAACCGGATTTTTATCGCATTCGAGAAGCCGATGATAACTGGCTGTTTGCATGCCTCCGAACCGAACCCAAAAGAATTTACACGGATCGTCGGGATCGGCGTAAAATTCATGCTCCTCCGTCAAGTCCAGAAACAACATCTGATTCGGGCCGATTTCGTATGTTTTCCCTCTCCAAACTCCATACCCTTTGCCGTGAATGACATACCGGATCGAATACGGGAAAAACGTTTGACGTATCCGGAAGCCCGGTCGACATTCGGACCATCCAACGCCCAAAACATAAAATAAAAAAGATTTTGCCATCTCGCTTGGAGTATGCATGATACTACTAGTCGAATATAAGGCGTAATTCAAAAAAATACCTTCTCTCCATGACAGACTAGTTATAAAATTTAGCGATATTGTTGCATACAGTTCCCACAATCTTATTATACCATACTGAATATATAAGAATGTTAAGGAGGTTTAACAATGGGGGGGGCCGCATTCAAGGCAAGGATATCGGAGTGAGATTGTGATAAAAATTGAAGCGGCGTAAAGCCAAAGGTCGTATTTCCCAATTATAAAGGAGTCGAAGTGAACAAATGGCAAGTGGAGATCATACAAAGCCTAATATCCTGTTTATTTTGTCAGACGATCAAGGGCCATGGGCAATGCGTTGTGCCGGAAATTCGGAACTTATAACGCCTAATTTGGATCGCCTGGCTGATACGGGCATGCGTTTTTCAAATTTCTTTTGTGCTTCTCCCGTATGCTCTCCAGCTCGTGCTACGTTGTTAACCGGGCGCATTCCGTCCCAGCATGGCGTTCACGATTGGATTGCGGATGGGGATATGGGGGCTGACAACACGATCGGTTGGCTGAAGCAAGAAAAAGTCATTGAATATTTAAAAGGGATGATTGGATATACCGATATTTTGGCGGAGCATGGTTGGAAATGCGGTTTGAGCGGCAAGTGGCATCTTGGCGATAGCCGAACCCCTCAAAAGGGATTTGATTTTTGGTACGTTCACCAGTGCGGGGGAGCTTCTTATTACGGAGCGCCTATGATCAGGGATGGTAAAGTCATCAACGAAGAGCGATACATTACGGATGTGATTACGGACGAAGGAATCGAATACATGAACAGCATGCAGGGTAATGATGATCCTTTCTACCTTAGTGTGCATTATACGGCTCCGCATGCGCCTTGGCACGATTATGATCATCCGGAGGAATACTTATCGATGTACGATGATTGTCCTTTTGTGAGCGTGCCAAACCTCAAAAGTGAAAACTTCCTGAATCACTTAAAAGCATACTATGCCTCTATTACGGCTATGGATGCTAATATTGGCCGGTTGATCGATTGGTTGGAGGAGAAGGGTTTAAGAGAAAACACTTTGATTGTATTTATGAGCGATAACGGTTTTAGTTTTGGTCATCACGGGATTATTGGGAAAGGGAATGCAACTCGTCCGGTAAATATGTATGAAGAGTCAGTGAAGGTTCCCGCGATATTCAGTCAGCCTGGACGCATTCCGATGAATGTCGTAACGGATGCTTTGGTAAGCGCTTACGACTTCATGCCGACACTTCTTGACTATGTTAATTTGCCCCATCTCGAAGAGGGGAACCTCCCGGGCCGTTCCTTTAAACAGCTGCTAGTTGGTGAAGATATGAAGGAACGGGAAAATCTCGTCGTTTTTGACGAGTATGGGCCCGTAAGGATGATTCGGGGGAAGGAATGGAAGTATATACACCGGTATCCGTATGGAAAGCATGAACTTTTTGACCTCGTAAATGATCCGAATGAGAGTGTAAACCTGATCGATGATGAAACGAAGCAGGATGTTGTCGAATCCATGAAAGCGATGCTGGATGATTGGTTTGTAACGTATGTAGATCCGCGTCTGGATGGAACTCACGAACCCGTAACGGGAAAGGGACAAATCGGATTAGCCGGACCTGCGGGTCAAGGCAAGCTTTCTTTTAGGCAATATGTGTAATGAACATGAATCGGGAGGTCATTACTGATGAAAAGAAAAACACTTACGGCAATAACGATCATTGCGATGCTCATGACGGGTGCATGCAGCAAGAAAGCCGACGAGCCTGTTCAAAAGGATACTGCCCCTAAACCTGTAACTCTTACTTACGCGATAGCTGGAGCGGAAAATGGATGGGCGCATATAGATTATAAGATTTTTGAAAAAACAATTAAAGAAAAGCTTCCTTATATTACGCTTAATATTGAATTTTGGGATAACAGTACAAAAGGTCTGGAGCAGATGTTAGCAAAAGGGGTTAAACCGGATATACTGCATTCGGATTTAGGCAGGACACTTGATATGAAAGATCTCGGTTTGGCTTACGACATGACTGACTTGATCAAGAAAAATAATTTCGATTTAAATCGTTTCTCACCCGGTGTTGTCGAAAGCATCAGGAATTGGAACGATAATAAAATCTATGCTTTAGGTTATTTGCAAGCTCCTATCAATATGTTTTATAACAAAGATATTTTCGATCGATTCGGAGTGGAGTATCCGAAAGACAATATGAAGTGGTCGGAAGCCATTGAATTGGCTAAAAAAGTAACAAGATTTGAAGGCGGGCAACAAATTCGAGGATTGGATCATCTTTCATTTTTACATTTTATTATGCCTTATCGTCTACCTCTTGTAGCGAACAATGCTGCAGCAATAAATAACCCAAAATACGCTTCGTTGTTGAGCATGTTTCAAACGATATATCAAATACCGGGAAATGCGCCTGCAGCTGTAGGGACTCCAACCGATCAGTTTTTAAAAGGAACTTTAGCCATGATGCCTTTGCCCAACTTATCGCCGGCTCGTACCGCGAATTTGAATTTCAATTGGGATCTGGTTACCGTTCCTACGTTTGATGATACTCCAGGTTTAGTACCGACTGGCGCACTGCGAACAGTTTCGGTAACCGCATTAAGCGAACACAAGGATGATGCATTTAAAGTTGTTTCCACAATATTATCGGATTCAATTGGAATGGAATTGTCCAAAAGCGGAAATGTATCCGTTCTCAAAAGTCCCGAAATTGAAAAAGTATTTGCAACTGAAATGCCTTCGCTAAAAGGGAAAAATATTCAAGCTTTATTTAAGGCCGCAGGAGTACAGTTTGATAAAGCAAACTCGACTAGTGCTGGAATAATTGCGAATGGTATTTTTACTAAATATGTGAACCAAGTCTTACAGAACCAAACGGATGTCAATTCAGCATTACGCTCTGCAGAGGATGAAATCAATAAACAGATTGCTGCTCTACCAACTAAATAAACTCTTAGGGAATGAAATTAACAAGAGGGCAAGCGGTATTCTAAAGCATGCCCTCTATATCCATTCGACCGTGAACCGACTACACGATATGAAACGAGGATGATTGAAAACATGAGTAAATATCCAGTACCGACAAAACAACAAAAAGAATGGGCAGACTGTGAATTAGGCGTAATCATTCATTATAACTTGGAAACCTTCCATCCGGATGTTCCGAGTAGCAAATGGAAGTGTTCTCCGGATATCATGACAGCTGATACTTTTGCTCCCAAAAAGGTCGATACGGATCAGTGGATGGAAGCTGCGAAAGCGATGGGCGCAAAGTATGCTGTTTTTGTTGCAAAACACGTAACAGGGTTTTCCATGTGGCCGACCAATCAAAACAAATATTCTGTCGAAGGCTCGCCCTATTTGGATGGCAAAGCGGATATAGTGAAAGATTTTATTGATTCATGTAAAAAGTACGGTATTAAGCCTGGACTATATTATTCGACCGGCTGCAACGGATATTACGGGATAAATGACGATGTGCTTAATGATACGCAATCGGAGAAATACAAAAATTATATCAAGGTGGTAGAAAGCCAACTGGAAGAGCTTTGGGGGAATTACGGAGAGATGTTTGAAATATGGTTTGATGGCGGAGTCATTCCGCATAGTCAGGGTGGACCGAATGTTATGGAGTTGATCGGAAAGTACCAGCCTGATGCCATATGCTTCCAGGGTCTGCAGGAGCAAAATCATAATCTAAGGTGGGTAGGCAATGAGAGAGGAGAGGCACCTGTAAACTGCTGGTCGACCAACAGTAAAAACACCTGTTCTTTCGGTGGGACTGAGGAGGACCGTGGAATCGGCAAGGGAAACCCAGAAGGGAAATATTGGATGCCTGCCGAATCTGACATGGGGAACAGGTCCAAGCAGGCAAGCGGCGGCGGATGGAACTGGAGAGAGGGAGAAGACCGCTTGGTGTTCACTCCAGAACACCTGCTTGACTGTTACTACAATACGGTTGGCCGAAATTCAAACTTGTTGCTGGGAATGGCGATCCATCGAGACGGTTATTTTCCTGATGTTGAGCAATTTAAGGAATTCGGCAGTCTGGTAAGGGAAATCTATGCAAATCCTGTCCATTCGACTAGAGGAACGGGAAACAAATATGAGATAGACTTGCCAGAATCAACGTTTATTAAAAACATTTCCATAATGGAGGATATCCACTATGGTGAACGTGTCCGTGACTTTACCGTGACAGTTGAAACTGAAAGCGGCACTGAGGAAATATTTAATGCGGAATGTGTTGGGCATAGACGCTTAATAAAACTGAATAAAAAAATTAAAAAGGCTAGTCTTGTTATTAACCAAAGTGTGGACACCGTTATAATTAAGGATTTCACTTTATATGCTTAACAACCACTAAAAGGAGCAAGGATACATGGCGGTTACAATAGAAAAGGCAGCAACAATCGTACCTTCTGCTCGTCAACTTGCATGGCAGGAGCTGGAGTTTTATGGGTTTATTCACTTCGGCATTAATATGTTTACAGGCAAGCAATGGGGGGCGGGCGACGAAGATCCCACAATCTTTAATCCGACGGAATTTGATGCGTCTCAATGGGTGGACGTGTGCCACTCTGCCGGGATGACCGGCATTATCTTGACATGCAAGCATCATGATGGATTTTGCCTATGGCCTTCAAGCTATACTGGCTATTCAGTCAAATCCAGCCCCTGGAAAAATGGACAAGGGGACATGGTTCGCGAGGTGGCCGATGCTTCTCGCGCTAAAGGTTTGAAATTTGGCGTTTATTTGTCCCCGTGGGACCGCCATGATCCGAGCTACGGGGATAGTCCAGCCTATAATGCGTATTTTCTGAATCAATTGAGAGAACTCCTTACGAACTACGGGGAGATCTTTAGCGTTTGGTTCGATGGAGCGTGCGGCGAAGGCAAGAACGGGAAAAGACAACAGTATGATTGGGATGCTTATTATTCTGTAATCCGTGAGCTGCAGCCGAATGCTGTCATTTCTGTTTGCGGTCCCGATGTACGCTGGTGCGGTAATGAAGCTGGGCATACGCGCGTATCGGAGTGGAGCGTAGTGCCTGCAACGATGAAAGATAATGAGAAAATTCATGCGAAATCGCAAAAAGAAGATGATGGCATTTTCTCGACATTGATCAATTCGAAGGAAGAAGATCTGGGAAGTCGTGAAGTTCTTGCCCAGGTGGACGAAGTGATCTGGTATCCGTCGGAAGTGAATACGTCCATCCGGCCGAAGTGGTTCTATGATTGGGTCGACGACGATCGGGTGAAAACGGTCGATCAGTTGGTGGAGCTTTATGAGAAAATTGTCGGCGGCAATGCGTGTTTCCTTCTGAATCTCCCCCCGGAATCCGCGAGGTCTGATCCATGAGAATGACGTTCGGAATATGGCTGAACTGGGTCAAAGGATTCGCGGTACGTATGGAATGAATTTGGCTGCGGGTGCGAGCGTATGGGCTTCCCGAAGCGGAGCAGGAGACGGAGATGCATCCCGAGTCCTAGACGGACGATCCGATACGTATTGGTCCCTTTCGGAAGGATTCGAGCCAGCCATACTTGAGTTTGATCTTGGCGACATCACGCTTTTCGACCGTATCGTGCTGCAAGAGTATATCCGCTCCGGACAACGGATCGAACGCTTCCAGTTAGAATATAAGGAAAGAGATAAGGAAGAGTGGAAACCATTGTATGACGGTACGGTGATCGGTTATAAGAGAATATGCCAATTGAATGCAACCAACGCAAGATATATCCGGCTTCGGATCGTCGAATACAGATTGTACCCGATGATAAGCGGCTTCGGTGTCTACAGTAGTCTCAAAGCTTAAACTTGACAGCAAGACTCGGCGAATGTCGGCATAACATTAAGGTCTTCTATCCGAACAAATAAGAAGAAGTTGAAGTTGTTAGAGGAAGAAAGAGGCTTGGAACGGGTGTAAATTAGCCTAAGATGGGGCAGTCAGTTGAAGCTTGCCGCCAATATCCTTGATTTGGCTGTGGATGTGATTTTGCTGGATACCACGTTTGGGGCGGAATCAGGCCGTGCATCAAGGCGGCGGGCGTATGCGAAACGTTCCAAATGGGAATAGCGGTTCACTCATCGGGAGAACTGGGTATTCAATTGGCGACGACACTGCATGGGGGGCGGTCGTCCCGAATTTGTTCACATGCAGCGGATTCCCATTACCATCATTTGCAAGACGATATTCTAGTCGGCGGCAAAATGAAATATGTAAACGGCGCCATACAGGTACCAGACGGTCCGGGTCTTGGTATCCAGGTCAACCACGATAAGGTGCGCCAATATGCGGAATTATATCGTGAACTTGGCGGATATCCTTACGATAAGGACCCTGGAAGGCCGGATGGTACCCGCCCGTGCCGAATGAGCGCTGGGCGGATCCTACGCGGTATTGAACGGGTGATCGTTGGCCGTTCAAGCAACGATATACTGGATACCCTGCGCATTCATATTTCTTAATTGCGGGTAAAACGCCGAAGACGGTTCTATCTCACATCCTCCGGGAAACCTGATCATCCTTTGCACTAGCTTGCCGAGCTGATCAGCAAGGCTTGTTTGCTGATCGGGTTGGAGCTGAGTCACGCATGGAAAAATATGTGTTATAAAGAAATTAAATTACCACTGTCCCTCGCAACCGTGACAGAACGCCGCAAAGCTGAAGGTCACGATGATTCAGATTCTGCTAATTTATTCGTTTTAGCAAGTATAGTTACCGGTATTGAAGAGAGGGAACAAAAAAATGGCGTAGTGGAGGCAAAGAAAACATGACAACGATCAAAAGAGTTCATGTTATTTTCAAAACGCATTTGGATATCGGCTATACGAATATGGCCGAGCATGTGATTGAGCGTTATATGAAGCAATTTATCCCGCAGGCGTTGGATTTGTCCGAGCAGCTGGCACAGGAAGATGGGAATGCGAAATTCATATGGACGACCGGTTCATGGTTGATTCACGAATACCTGAATACGGCGGATGCGGATATGTGTATCCGCATGGAAGAAGCCATCCGGCAGGGTCGCATTGCCTGGCACGGGTTGCCGTTTACAACGCACACGGAATTGATGGATACGAAATTGTTCGAATTCGGCTTGTCTCTTTCGAAGAAGCTGGATCGGAAGTTCGGCAAAATGACGATCGCCGCGAAAATGACCGACGTACCGGGGCATACGATTGCGATGGTGCCGATTCTGGCACGAAACGGCATTCAATTTTTGCATTTGGGCGTAAACCCGGTATGCAAAAATCCACATGTGCCGCCGGTGTTCGTATGGCGTGCGGCGGACGGATCGGAAATTATCGTGAACTATTCGGACAATTATGGTACCCCGCTGCAAATGGACGGTCTCGAAGATGCGCTTTACTTCGCGCATACGGGAGATAATCATGGTCCTTCAAAAATAGAAGATGTCCGCGCTTTGTTCGCACAATTGCAAGAGCAATTTCCGGGTGCGCACATCATGGCGTCGACGCTTGACGCATTTGCCGAGAAGCTTGTCGGAAGCAAGCAGCATCTTCCGGTTATTTGCGAAGAAATAGGGGATACCTGGATTCACGGAGCCGCTTCCGATCCGTGGAAAATGGCACGGTACCGGGAACTGCTTCGCTTGCGGGACAAATGGGTTGCATCCAGAGCCTTGGACCCGTTTGGCGAACAGTACGCGCAGTTTTGCAATCGTTTGATGCTTATCCCGGAACATACGTGGGGACTGAACGAACAAGTTTATTTGGTCGACTACGACCACTATTCCGCAGCCGATTTCGCTTCAGCCAGAGCCCATGACAAGGTGAGGGAAGCAAAAATAAGAAAATATGACTATCTCTCCAGGGCTGCAAAACCCGATCGGTCGTACAGCTTCTTTGAAAGCTCTTGGATGGAACAGCGAGCCTATCTTGATCAGGCGCTGGCCGTGCTCGATAAGGAGCTGAAAGCTGAAGCGCATGAGGCGTTTGAACGTATGCAGCCTGGAACAACCGTCATTACTAATAAGGAGACGGCCAGCCTGGAAGTGAACGAATGCTATGATTTGGGGATGTTCCGTGTCCGCTTTGCTTCGGACGGTTCTATCAACCTATTGCTTGATGCGAAAGGGAAAAAGTGGGCGGACGACGAGCACAGGCTCGGGACTTATCGGTACGAAACGTTCGCGAAAGAAAATTACGACCGCTTTTTCAATGAATACGTAACCAATTTGAAGCAGCATCATGGCTGGGCGGACAACGACTTGGGCAAACCCGGGATGGAATATGCGGTGCCGAAGCCGGAGCATAAACAGTTTGGCGCTACTGTAAGGTCACTAAGTCTGGAACGGCTTGCGGATCGCGACATTGTCCTGGCCGAGATGAAACTGCCTCCCGCCGCTTGCGAGCATTTCGGTGCGCCCCGGAAGCTGGCCGTTGTTTACACCTTCTTCAATCGGGAACCGAAAATCGATATCGACCTGCATGCGCAGAATAAACAGGCATGCCGTTTGCCGGAGGCGGGATGGTTTTCATTCGCGCCGCTTACGGACAGCCCGCACCAATGGACGATGGATAAGATGGGTGCGCGGATTTCGCCATTATTTGTCGTGAAGGATGGAAACCGGAATATGCATGGCGTGGACAGCGGATTGTACTACGAAGGTCCGGAAGGCTGCTCGGTCATCGAGACGCTTGACGCGCCTCTCGTTTGCCCGGGGGAACGGCGGCTGCTACAGTTCGATAATACGTTTGCTCCGCTGGGCGGCGGGTTTCATTTTAACCTGCACAATAACGTATGGGGCACCAATTTCGCGATGTGGTTTGAAGACGATATAAAGTTTCGATTCCGGCTGATGCTGCAGTCGAATCGGATGAGATAGCGGCATTCCAAATAGATATAGGAAGAGTCCTACGTAAGCGATCGCGCTGAACAGAAGGCGATCTTCTTCTATTTGCACTGACAAGCGATGATTGTTCATAACGTTCCTAGGGAAACTGTTTCTGAAAAGGGTCGAGCTGTTTGGCAATCGGTTGCCTTCTTAATTGGAATTTGAACCCCCTACTTAGCGTCGAGAGAATAATCCCGACTTTTCCGAACTTACTTTCAATGAATGCGACGGCAGCGAATTAACCACCCGAATTTTCCCGTATTCCTTCGGAGAAATACCCATTATTTTTTTGAACAATCTGGAGAAATAATAGGGAGCGACAATGCCAACCGCTCAACCGATTTCTTTTATTGTAAGAAACTTGTCGGGAAGCCGGAGGCCGCTGATTACTTCGACGGCTTTTTTAACTTTCAGAATTTTTAAGCTCGCTAAAGCGATGCTTCGATAAAGCAGTCTGCGAAATTACTTGGATTTCATCGAATGGGCTTCAATCAGAAGCTTTTCCTATACTTAGGAACTGTGTCAGAAAGCATGCTTTTCGGCAGCTTGAAAAGGGTTTGTTTCATTATGCCCAAATGCCCCTACATGAGTTTAGACATGTGCCATGTTTTGAAGTGGTATTTTGGCACGATAAATGGGGGAGTGCCACTAAGAAATTGGCATACGGTCGGGTTTCGGCCAAAGATCAGAATCCGGAACGGCAGCTTGTTACTAACTTTTTTAAAAAATCCTAAGTGGAATCAACTTCAGGCTGGATTAAGCGGTTTGAACGCAGCTTAACTTCTCCGTTGAAGATTATTATAAACTTAGTACGCTATCATTTAATAATATGTTTTATTTCAAGCGCTTCAAATTTTTACTTTTTTCCACGGAACACTATTTCAAAACTATATTTGCGAATTTGTTTTACAATAAAAACCATTAAACCCTTGAAATACTTGGTTGCCGCACTTCAAACCTTTTTTGTCACCCAACAATTGATTCATTCCAATAAAGTGTTGTTTTGAACAATTAAGTTTTGTTCTGTTAAACATCAGGGAGGGCAAGCATCTTATAACGGTTGCCCTCTTTTTCAAAGGGTGATAAATATGGAAGATACTATTGGTAAAAAGATCAGAAAGATAAGAAAATCCAGGGAAATAAGTCAAGTCGATTTTTCATTAAGTATTGGTATTTTTCAAGGCCGATTAAGTGAGATTGAAAAAGACAAAACAAAACCATCTGCGGAGACTTTATTGCTTTGAGAAAGGAATTTGGAATAGATCTTAATTGGCTATTATGTGAATAATGTTCTGTGAAAATAGAGTATTAGACTGAAAAATAAATAAAGTATTAGAAAATAAAATACGACATGCTGCTATGCGGTTCAGGATAAAGTTTGGGTGTTATATATTCTCCAGTTGTTGAAGTATTCGAAAATTGATCAAACAATGAACAAAGTGGGAAGACTAGTGGATCACTCTGTTATGGATCTATTGTTCTTCGTTAGAGCTTAATGACTGCTGCATTTGTTTGCTCCCCACCTAGAATAAAGAGAACAGACCCACCGGAACCCCCTTCCAAATATTCTTTAAGCTGTTTCTTCACTACTCGTCATAAGCGCTTTGACGGTATACCATGTCTGCATCATGTGCCCATATAAAATCGAGATAGTTCTGATCGCTTCACTGCTTGCAGGTTGTCTTAAGCGATGGCAGATTACCGAATTAAATCCTTCATCTGCGTTATAGCAATCTGGAGCCATCGCTTGTTTTGCGACAGGCGAATAAATATCGTTCACTAGCGTTTCAATGTAATCCTTGTTTCCATACATATTTATGAGGTAGTCAATGACGCACTTGCGAACAATAGGAGCATTTTCCTGAAACAGATCATCAATGGAAACCATATCGAGCGTAATAAGTGCAATAAAAATTTTCTTGCGGGGAATCTCCTCTTCAACCATTTTTAAATCCCAGTGGTTTAAAAGTTCGGTAATCGTTTCTTCCATAAATAATCACTCAGCCATATCACAGCACCTGCTATACAGACCATAAGGAATATCAAACTTCGTCCATGCTTTTGATATGACCTCACTGCCATGCCGTGATTGAACATATAGATAAAAAATGTAACTGGTATGGCGCAACATAAAAAGCCAGAAGAACAACCAACATCCCTTCACAAGAATGAATTGCCCCAATAGCCGTTCACCTAAAACTTCTTCTGCCCGAAGTCGCGAAGATTCGGTGAAGAATTTCCTAGCGTCTACTGGGACAACCCCAATATTAAATTCCGTTGCATCATATCGCTTTTTAAACTGTTCATATTCCATTGCACGCCTTCCCCCGCTGTACTGACCCATCGTCATCATCCTGAATTCACTCACCTCACCATACTAGTTCCATGAACCAAAGATTCTGCCTGATATGACTAGCAACAGTTACCGTTATTTATATTGGATCAGACCAAAACGAATTTCCTGTGGGTCGAACAAGTAGGCAAGATAAAAACCCCCGAAGTCCATTTTGTCCTTGTCCAATTTTGCACCGTTTTCCAAGGCATTTGAAATGGTTTCATCGATGGATTCCACTTGAATTGTGACTTGTACCCGTTGTGTAAAATCCGCCTTGCGTGTAATCCCACCATCAATACCGGGCAAATCACTTGATCCTGTCGTTACAGGCCAGTAATCCCAATTTTCATCCCCGATTTTCCAATCAAACACCTTTGAGTAAAACTGAGTTGCCCCATCCGGATCCTGGGATCCCAAATCAAACAAAACGACGCGATTCATATACTCACTCCTTTATCAATTCTCTAACAATGTTCATTATAAAAACTCCAGTTGTAACCATCAACTCCTCGTCTATTACTCCTCTTTTGGCCATCCACCCCATATGCCCATGCAATTGCCATCTGGGTCGACAAATTGGAAGCTGTAGCCGCCGCCTTGTTTATAGACCATCTCCTTGACGTCAGTACCTTTCTGCTTCATCTCTTCGTATAGTTCGTGGATGTTATCCACTTGGAAAGAGAAGAAAATCTTCCTTTCCCCTTTAACAGAGATAAACTCCATTTTCGGAACCTCATTCGTATGGATCAAACCGAACCCCATCCCGTTCACGTTTAGCCAGGCTTCATCGTCTCCTTCGTTGTAGGGAAAACAGAAGCCGAGCCCGAACATGCCCGTATACCACTCCACCGATTCCTTCACATTTCTTACCGGTACTTCTATTACTTGAAGATGAAATCTCTTTACCGTCAACTACGATCCCTCCCCCAATAGTTTTCAATGTATATAACGATTCCCTGAGCGTAAAAGAAACGGTCATCCAAAAACTTTTTTCGAGTAGATTCGCATTAAGTGACCGTTCGGATCAAGAAACTCAAAGTATATGTACTCCTCCATCAAGCAAACTTTGGCCACGTCGATACCACGATTACGAAGCTGCCTATACGCAGTGAAGATTTGCTGGATGTTTCCGCTTCGAAACGCTCGGATAAAAAGCTCCACCCATTCCCGCGTCATCCCGTCCGCTGACAAAGACGGAAGTTTCGGGCGATTATCGGCATAACAGAAGGATGGATTGCCTGGTGGACAGACGCACTGCCATGACCTCGAAAGCTTCCATGACATTCACATCGTACACTATATGATGTGCGACATGCTCATCCAACAGCGGCATCTCGTGAATGGTTTTCGTCCGGTGGTGATCGATCCATGCATTTTTCGCAATACGGAACAAATAGGCCCGGTTCATCGCTGACTTCACGCTATAAACCCGATAAGCTTTCTCAAGCGTAATTTGATACAGGTCTTCACCATCCGTCTCATTGCCGAGCTGGCTATGTATGTAGATGAGATCGGAGCATCTACTCCGGTATTCTTCTCTCGAAAAGGGTTAGAGGAACAAGACCGAAATTGCAGTTCTGAAACGAGGCTATGATGCAGGTACTCAAGAGAAAAAAAGTCAGATCAATGAAAATGACCTGACTTGCATGGCGGCTTGTAATTGGCGGATTTGTTTAGTATGGTTTCAAACCAAAACTAAA
Organism: Paenibacillus sp. P4_E11; assembly: GCF_056401635.1. NCBI lineage: Bacteria > Bacillati > Bacillota > Bacilli > Caryophanales > Paenibacillaceae > Paenibacillus > Paenibacillus sp. P4_E11. The sequence continues at coordinate 28,075 of NZ_JBFUIX010000065.1, forward strand.
TCCAATCTAGATCATTTCCTCTTATCAATGTAGGTTAACAATGTGAGTATGAAAAACCCAAATGTAAACACAGTTGAAAGAGCTTGAAATGTTTCCATTCACAGCCTCCACCTTTCGAGTGAGGTGTCCGCCTTCATACAAGTCGTCGTGTTGTTAATGATAATACAAAATGGGTAATAATGTCAGTGAGGAAGGGCCTATTTATACCATATTTCTAGCAACATATTAAAACAGAAAATGCAAGCTGCAATTGCCGGCTATCATAAAAGGCATGTTTATGTCGAATGAGCATAAAGTTTTAATCAACAGCTTAAAATGTTCAATACCATTTCAACATGAAGAGTTTATCGAGTACCTTCGGCATGCATCATTATCTTCACGTACATTAAGAATGAGCTCTGAGGTCCTCACCTATTTTGATTACTGTAAAGAATGCCAACTGCTGAATTTTTAATTTTCTTTTTTTGTTCTATGAGATTCCCACCCTCAGTGAATATTTCCTTGAACGATGGGGCACCTAGAATCCCAGTTAATGCTGCGCCTATTGTCCCTAATGCGGTATTTCCTGTTGCCGCAGCAGCAATGTCAAGGCTAACAGACACTATTGAGTTAGTTAAATTGATTCCCCAAAATTTTTTAGAACTGACAAGTAGGGGGGATGAACTGTATAGCTCTCGGGATCCAACTCCCACGGGCAGAAACGTTCGATTCCCGGCTACCGCTATCTTACGACCACACAAAAATGAGGTCCACCAGAAAGATCTGGTGACCTCATAATACGAACGGGCAGGATAATGTAGGAACACACTTGTTGAAATATGGTAAAATTATCTTTAATAAGGGGGCGATTATAATCAATCTCAATCGTTATTTTGCAGTCTGGATATTCCTTTTATTAACTATGGAGTATTTTCAGTTACTTGTACATAGCCGGGAATGGAAGACCATAATGAATCGGACAAAATCGAAACACCCGGCCGCGAAGGTACGGGTGTTTGTTTGCTTGAGTTATGGGGACGCAAAACCGCTTAGGGGAGAAACGTTTCCGTAAAGCTTTTGATAATCAAAATGGGCATCGCGCCGATCGAAACGAATGCCATCATCATGCCAAACATAACGGACTTCAGTGCCTGAACAGGTCTCAATGCTTTCATAAGAAGTCATCTCCCATTTTTAGAATAGCACAAGTATATTACTTTCGTCAGCCCGATACCTTAAAGAAACATGAAAAGCAGATTAAATTCATATGCTAAGTTCTTACGTTCCTCTTTTGAAATCGGAGTATGGGTTTTTGGAGCACGACAATTACGTTAACTCAATGGTTTTGAAAATGTTTTTACACTAACGGGCACGATAGCTAAAAAAGTCACAACGGCAGCCAGCCAAGCGATCGGCTGCCGTTGTTCGTTAAAGTAACGGGCAGATTAATTGAGCTGAATACCCTTAAAGAGGATTTTAATCGTATTATAACAATGCAAATAAAAGTAAACATATACAGATATTCAAAGGAGGTAAGATTCATTAATACAAACAAGCAACTGTATGTTGGGCTAATTTCCTTCCCTATGATGATATTGTTATCCTGCTTAACCGTTATTGGAACACCTCATTTATTTGTTAGGGTTATTAATTTGATTGTAATTGTAGCTGTCTCAGGTTGTTTAGGAGCTTTCATAAGAGAAATCTTTGTTCAAAAGGAAAGGGCAAAAAAGTTATAGGTGCATGGAACTAACGATAAACTAAAGGGCACTATAGTTCAATGAAGACACGACGGTAGCCGGCAGACGATCGGCTGCCGTTTTCTCAACTAATGGGTAGATCAGTGACGTTCGGAATCGATCCTCTGGGGGGATTTAGTGATTCAGACGGCGGCATTCCTTGTGTTGCAGGGTTGCCGCCTTCGTCTTTTATTTCGATGATTTATCGTTCAATTTCGATTTTCTTGACTTGGTAGGTCCCCTCTTTAAACTCATATTTCACTAGCAGATCTACAGTTGATACAATACCTACGAACACTTTTGCAACAACTTGACCATCCATTAACAAAAAATTAATTCGAGGGATTTGAACATTCTCGAGCAGCTTCTCCTCGGATGATCCTACAAGCCAAAAAACTCCTTCCTTCGTTTCCACGCGAATACCAAATTGATCAAGATGCGGTTGGGGCTTGTATAAACTAAGTATTTTATTGACTGGATTCTCGATGGAAACCGGTATCATAGTATTTAAATCTAGAATAAAGTTACTATAGTTGATTGATATTTGGTCTTGCTGAGAGGTCTGACTCATGTTAATGGCGAGCTGATTTATGCTTTGACCGTCCCGCAATAAAGTAAGATCACGTAATTCGTATGCCATTCTCTTGGAGTCGTTATTTAGTTTATATTTCTTTTCTTGATACATCACATATACATCCCTGGCGGGTCTATTATCGAAAAGCCCTTGGTTGGGATAGTGCTTAAAGCTGAAAACCACGTCATCAAGCACTAGATCTACTTGTTCTGCCCGCCTGGCATCCCAATCTACAGAAGCAAATATGAAACCTAAAAAAACAAACCCAATGCAAAAGAGAATCACCAAACATCCATAGGGCGGCCTTACTCTTCGCTCCATCCAATCCCTTCCATTCAATTATAATTTCCCTATTCTACACATTACCATAATAAGGAATTTAGCGGCATTATATTTTATTAAGTTGGATTCCGTTTGCTATTGCGGTGGCAATCCAAAAATTAGATTATGGCTCCGACCGTCAATTAATCAGCAGCAGGCCACCACTCCTATCGGTGGCCTGCTGTGCTAACGGGCAGGTTAGTTTGAGAACATTTATGTCTTTCCAACTAGCCCTTGCAACTTCTTGATAATAAAGACGTCATATTGATCTGAATGATTATGCACTACAGAGGGGCACTGAATTTGTTACGGAGAACGATTGTTTAGGAGTTGCTTGTGAGCAGCTCCTTTTTGGTTTGCTGAAGTAACGGGCAGCTTAGTTCAATCACTCAACGTGTAGGAATTAAAGGATATCCGATGGATTTAGCGAATATTTCTAGAAATGTATCCATTAGAGGAGATTAACAATGTCTTTTTCTTTGTCAGCAGGCTGAAGGGCTGCAAATGCAATGTCATGTGCGGCACGATGCGGAATCGCTGCGCTGGTCGATAGCGGTGCCTTAAGCGTATGCGTGCATATCAATCGTATGGGGGGCGGTAAACGATGATGAGAATTGCGATTGCGGCGCCGCGCGGGTTCGCCGAGAAGAACGAAACGAACGTCGTACGCGGCGAACGGTTGCGCATGGAGCCGAACGGACCGACGCACGAACAGCTTGAGGCGTATTGGAAGCGGTTTTATTCTGCCTATCAACGATTGGTGCCGCTTGCGGAGCAATATAACATACAACTTTTGCTCGAGCTGAAGAAGGTCGCTTTCAACCGCTGCGCCAATCAAGGCCACGTGCCTGATCTTGCCGGCGACGACCGCAATCATATCAAGGCGTTGCTGTATGCGGCGGTGGAGTAGGTCGTTGGTGATGCGTATAAAAGCATGGTTCTACGGATTATCGTTTCGGAGCCGGGTCTGGCTCACGTTTGTCCTGCTCATCACACTGGCCGTAAGCGCGAACGGGACGATCTCGTACTTAATCGCCGCCAAGGTCGTGCAAAAAAACGCCTTCCGGCTCAGCGAAGATACGATCAACAAGACGGCCCAGGTCGTCGATCAGCGCCTGCGCAACATTACCGTCTCGATGATGTCGCTGACAATGAGCGATCCGTTCAAAGAGATGATGGACGATGTCGCATCGGCGAATACGAGCCGGTACTACCAGCATTTGACACTGTTGCAGAAGGTGTTCTCGCAATTCAGTTTCTACGACAGCTACATCCAATCGATTCTGATCGCCACCCCGATCGGCGACTTTTACCCGACGAATTCGATGCGTCTGACGAATCAGTCGTTCTACGACAGCGAATTGTACAAGCAGGCCAAAATCGAGAAACGGCCGTTCTGGGTGCCGCGCCACGAAGACGCTTTCTTCTCGAATCGGGAGCAGGTCATATCGCTCGTGCTGGGCACGATCGGGGAAATACCGAATCAGGATTATGACGTCTACATTATTGTCAATGTCAAGGAAACCGATTTGCTTCGCTTGATTACGGACAACCAGGATACGACCGAGACCGGACTGAGCTATATGTTCATCAACGAGGAAGGGCAGGAAATCGTTCGCTTGCCTCTTTATGCGGCTACCGACGCCAAGTGGCGATCTTCCTTCCTCGAACGGCTGCACAGGGACCAAACCGGCTACTTTTTTTATCCGCTGAATGGCAACGAATCGCTCATCAACTACGCGCGTCTGGAAGTGGGCGGGAACTGGATTTTACTTGGCGTCCAGTCCAAGGAGCGTCTGCTCGCCCAAGTCAACGGCATCAAACGATCGACGCTGTACGCGCTGTTCGGCTGCCTGCTGCTCTCCCTGTTCGTGTCGAACGGGCTGACGAGGCTGCTGCTCAAGCCGCTATACAAGCTGCAGGAGCTGATGAAGCGGGTGGAGCATAACGACTTGAACGTGCGTTATGCAAGCCATTACCGGGATGAGGTTGCCCAGGTTGGGTTTCGCTTCAATCGCATGCTGGACGAAATCAAACGATTGATCCAGGACGTCACGGACGGGGAAATGGAAAAGCGGAAGGCGGAAATCAAAGCGTTGACCGCCCAGATGGATCCGCACTTCCTCTATAACACGCTGAACACGATTTATTGCAAATCGGAGCTCGGGGCAAACGACGACGTGAACGACATGATTCTTTCGCTCGCCCACATGTTCCAGCTCGGCCTTAGCAACGGCCGCGATTGGGTTACGCTGGAAGATGAAATTACCCACATGAAGATGTATTTGGCGATCCAGAATAAATGCTACGACACGCTATTTGATTACCGCCTCGAAATCGGCAGCGGGGTGAACCTGTCGTCGATCGTACTGAAAATTTTGCTGCAGCCTCTTGTCGAGAACGCGATTATCCATGGCTTTCAAAACATCGAAAACGGCGGGCACATCGACATCGCCATCCGTGCAGAGGCGGCGCAGCTCGTCCTTTCGGTCAAGGACAACGGCTGCGGCATGGACATCGAGGAGGTTTATCGCAACATGCGTCATGCCGCCACAAGCAATAAAGGCTATGCTCTGCGCAACATTGCGCATCGGCTGCAATTGTATTATGGCGAACAAGCGCGGATGGATCTATACAGCGAGCCGGGCTGCGGCGCGGAAGTCGTGCTGCGGCTGCCGGTAACGGAAGGAGGAGACGCAGATGATTGAACGGCTCATTCGACTATGCGTGATCGACGATATCAGTAGTGTCGTCGAGATGATTACGAGCCGGATCGATTGGACGTCATACGGGATCGAGGTTGCAGGTACGGCCGGAAGCGGTGTCGACGGCCTGCGGCTCGTCGAGGAGATGCGCCCGGATATCGTGTTGACGGACATTCGGATGCCGAGAATGGACGGTCTGGAAATGACCGCTCACATCATGAAGCTGGATCCGCACTGCAAAGTCGTTATTTTGAGCGGCTATACCGATTTTGCCTATGCGCAACAAGCCATTCGGCTTGGTGCGTTCGATTTTTTGAAGAAGCCGTTCTCGCGCGCAGAAATAGTCAAAGTGGTGCTGAAAGCGAAGGAGGCGTGGGAAGAGGAGCGGCGCAGCATGATCGAGGTTCACGAAATGGAGAAACGGCTGAAGGAAAGCATGCCGCTCCTGCGCCAGGAATATTTGAACACGCTCGTTCATCACCGAACAAACGCCGAGCAGGCCGAGAATCGTTGGCGGTATTTTCAAATTCCGCTGGAACCGGTGCAGCTCGTGGCGATGATTGTGGAAATCGATCGTTTCGATGGCAACTACGCGGCGCTGCCTACCCACGAAGTGGAACTGATCCGGTTTGCCATGCAAAACATTCTCGAGGAAACGATTGGCACGTTTACGAAAGGCGTCGTATTCCGGGAGAGTGACAATCGCCACGTCTGTATCCTCAATTGTGACGATCCGGAGCTGGCCAGCCGTATCGCCGACCGCTGCTGCGCTCATATCGCGCAGTATACCCGCTTCACCATCTCGATCGGCATCGGCTTGATTGCGGACGATATTAGCCAGCTTCCGGATTCGTACGAGCAAGCGTTGCACGCCTTTTCCTACCATTTCTACACCGGGGGCAATGGGGCGTTCAGCTTTGCTCATATCGCCGGCGCTGATAAGGAACCGCCGCATTTCGCGTCTGGAGCCGCTCAGGAGCTGCTGTTCGCTTTGCGTTCGGGGAACCTCGAGAAAAGCTCGGGGTTGCTTGCGCAACTGCTAAACGACTTATTCGCCGGGACGCCAAAGCCCGATTATGTGATCAGCGTTTGTTACGAGCTGGCGTTTATGATGCTGCGGGTGTTGCTGGAGAAGCTGCCTTATGAGCAAGTTAGGGGATTGGAGCGGCGCATTCGCGAGAACAAGGCGGCGGAGCCAACGATGCAAGAGCGACGGCAGTTGCTCGACGACATTTGCCGCAAGGGCTGTGAGTGGATTGAGATGCAGCGAACGAGCGAGTCGGAACAAATCGTCCGGCAGTCGATGCAGTACATCCGGGACAATCTCAAGCAGCAACTTACCGTCGAACAGTGCGCCAAACAGGCTAACCTCAGCGCCGGTTACTTCTCCAACGTGTTCAAGAAAATCGTCGGCGTGACCGTGCAACAGTTCATCACGCAAGAGCGGATCGAACGGGCCAAGCAGATGCTGATCGAAGACTATCAGGTGCAGGAAATCGCCGATGCGCTAAGCTATGAGCACCGGCGATACTTTAGCGAAGTGTTCAAGAAGATGACCGGCATGACGCCGTCGGAGTTCAGGCAGGAGTACTTGGGCAAGACCGGGCCGTAAGCGAAACTTCGCCGTTTTGTTACCCTGGATGTTGGTCGTGCCGCATGTACAGTCGGTGTCCCAGGCTTCATACTGGAAGAGCAAGCAGTAAACTTCAGGGGGCCCGCACGATGTTACCGCAGCGCGGGTAACGAACTAAAGGGAGGATTTTCGGCATGAGGAAAAAGATCGGGTATATGGGACTCAGCGTTCTGATGACGTTGGCGCTGGCCGCTTGCAGCAGCAGTGGTGGCACAGGCGGTACCGACGGTGCAAGCCCGGGCGCTTCCGCGTCCGCAAGTAAAAAGGGTTCGGAAGATAAGGTGAAGCTGGAGTTCTGGTCGGTTGATCGTACGGACGCCGATTACACGCGAGAAAAAATCGCCAAGTTTCAAACCGAAAACCCTGGGATTGAAATCAATTATGTTGTCAAGACGGAAGAGTACAATCAGGCGATCGATCTCGCTTTTGCATCCTCGCAGTCGCCGGACATTTTTCGCGTCAAGGAGAACACGATCCAGACGTTCTACAAAAAAGGCTATATGGAGCCACTCGACGATTATTTTAGCGCCGAGTTTAAAAACAAGTTCACGCCGCTGAAAGATCTGAACCTGTTTGATGGCAAATTGTACAGTTTTCCGAACTACGGCTTCACGATGCGGCTTGTATACAACGTTAATCTGTTCGAGAAGGCCGGCATCAAAAATCCGCCGAGCACGCTGCAGGAAATGGTTGAAACGGCGAAGAAGCTTACTGCCGTCGGCAAAGCGGATGGAGCTTACGGCTTCGCCCTCAACTTCAAGAGCCCGGCAAGCGCCTTCGACCGTTCGGCGCGCGCTATCGCCGAGCTGAACGGCTATGGCGGTTTCGGCTTCGATTTCAAAACCGGTCGATTCGATGTTAGCGGGTTCAAGCCCATTGTCGAAGCGTTCCGACAGATGCAAGTCGACGGCAGCACCCTGCCGGGCATGGAATCGCTCGACATCGACCCGCTCCGCGCCCAGTTTGCCGAAGGCAAAATCGGCATGTACATCTCATTCTCTTCCGAGCCGGGCGTCTACCAGAACCAGTTTCCGGCCAAAATCCGCTGGGCGGCGGCGCAGGTGCCTACGTTCGACGGAACCGTGCGCGGCGCATCCGGCTTCCTTGGCGGCCAGTGGCTCAGTATCAGCAAAAACTCCAAGCATAAGAAAGAAGCCGCCAAGTTTCTGAATTTCATGTACGGCGAGCAAATATTGCTCGATTATCACGAAAAAGGAATCGGGCTCTCGATGGTGCCATCGGTGCTGAGCAAGGCGAAAAAAGCGGATATCAAAGGCATGGAAGGGTTTGTTCCGACAAAGTACGACGGCGCGTGGCCGATTCAGCCAACCGTAGCCGTACAAGGCGAAAAATACCAGGACGCGTTCTTCAAGTACATGCTGCTAGGCGGCGATCTGGACAAAATCATCGCCGATCTAAACAAGCGCTACAACGAGGGTCTTGACAAAGCGATCGCCGCCAAGGAAGTGGATGTGAAGCCCGATCCAAGCTTCGATCCGAAAAATTTGCAAAATATGTTAGTGAAGTAAGATTAGACCGGCAGGGCGAAAGGTCAGAAGCGACTTCTGGCCTTTCGTCGCTCCTGGGGGAACTTGTGCGAAAAGCTGATCTTTACCTTCGCCTGGCGACCTTATGCATGTGAACCCATTGCCCTACAATGGAGGAATGACAAATCTCGGGGGAAAGGTTCGTGGGATTCATGAAACAATGGAGAACGAATGCGGCGGGCGCTTTTTTCACCTTGCCCAGTCTTCTCTTGACACTCGTGTTTACGGTTTATCCGATATTTTGGGTGTTCCGGTACATGTTTTACGATTACAAAGGGTACGGAACACCCCGTTTCATCGGCCTGGACAACTTCCGCACCTTATGGTCGGATGATTTGCTGTGGAATTCCGTCGTCAATACATTCGTCTATGCCGGAGGGAAGCTGATTTTGACGCTGCCGCTGGCGTTGATTTTGGCGGTCATTCTCAACCGCGCGCTCAAAGGGCGGCAGCTCTTGCGGGCGATTTACTTCTTGCCGACGATTATCAGCTCCGCGGTGATGGCCGTCGTGTTTTTCATCGTGTTCAACTCGTACAACGGCATTTTGAACCAGTTTCTGATCAAGCTTGGAATCACCGCCAAAGGTGTCGAATGGCTGGGACCGAAATACGCTATGCTGACGATCATTCTCATCGCGGTATGGGGCGCGGTCGGCAACTATATGATTTTGTTCATCGCCGGTCTGCAGAATATTCCGAACGAGGTCATCGAAAGCGCAGAATTGGACGGCGCGGGCGCCTTGCAAAAGTTTTGGTACATCACGGTGCCGATGCTCGGTCCGGTGCTGCAGATGATCATCATGCTGGCGATCATCAACTCGCTCAAAAGCTATGAAAGTATCATGGTGCTGACGGACGGCGGGCCGATCGGCAAAACCGAAGTGATGTTTCTGTACCTGTATCGTCTTCTGTTCCCGACGCCGTCGGCTAGCAATGTACTGGAGCAACAAATCGGCTACGGCAGCGCGGTCGGATTCGTGACGGCGTTAATCGTCGGCGGCGTGACAGCCCTGTACTTTTATTTGTCCAGAAGGTTGAATCGAATCATGTAACCCCATTATACTTATCGTCTTTTCTTGGAGGAATCGATCATGCAGCAAGCAATTGCAGGAAAGCCCATGCCGAGCGCTCCGAGCGGCGTCGTTCCCGTCTTTCTGCGACCCGGAACGATCGTCCTATGGATCTTTTTGCTGGTCATGGCGTTTCTCATGTTATTTCCGGTGCTCGTGGCCATCCTCGGTTCGTTCAAAACGAATGCCGAATTGACCACTGGCGCCACCGTACTGCCAAAGACTTGGCACATCTCCAACTACGCGGAAGCGTGGAAGACAGCCAATTTCTCCCGTTATACGTGGAACAGCTTGTTCATCAGTCTGACCACGACCGTAGGAACGCTGCTCGTCGCCTCGATGGCTGCCTATGGGGTGGATCGGCTGCGATTTGCGGGCAGACGAATGTTCATCTTCATCCAAGCGGCCACGATGTTTATCTCTGTTGGTCCGCTGGTGCTGCATCCGCAATTCCGACTCATGGTCGCGCTGCACCTGCAAGCTTCGCTGTGGGGTGTCGTTATTTTGTTGGTCAGCGCCCATGCCGCCACTTACTTCATCCTGTACAGCTTCGTCAGGGCAATCCCGAGAGAGCTGGACGAGGCCGCCAAAATCGACGGCAGCTCGATGCTGGGCACGTATTGGCGGATCATCCTGCCCTTGCTTGGGCCGGGGCTGGGGGTATCGGCGCTTTTTACGTTCCGTGCGGCCTGGAATGAATACATTATGCCGCTCGTGTTCACGATGAGCCAGCCGACATTGCAGCCGCTCACGGTAGGCTTGTCCAACTTGCGCTACGGCGCTTCTGCGGCTGCGCAAACGCACTATATGATGGCCGGCGCCTGTCTGTCGATCCTGCCCATACTCGTCGTTTACGTGTTTGCGAACAAATCGTTTATGCAGATGACGGCAGGTTCGCTAAAAGGATAATACCGGCTTTCATACAAGCCAGCCCTCGCTCTCGCGGGGGCTGATTTTTGCATATGCGGGCATCGGAGCAAATATTTGTTTGTCGGGTCGACGGTACCATTCTAACGCCATTGTCGGTAAGTTTCACGCCGACATATTACGTGAGCGGCAACGCCATGGCCGTGAGTGGCGAATCCATCATGCCGTCGGTTGCCGCTATGAATCGAGTCATGTTACATCGCCCGTGTTTTGCTCTTTCTGTAGACGCGTGACTAGAAGCATGGCCTACCGGGTATACAACCCGAAACAAGATTTGCACCGGTACCGAAGGTCATCCGGCAGCAAGTTCCAACCAACCTAACAAAGGGATATCATCTATCAGAATGAAAAGGTAACGGCATTTATAGCGAGCAAATGGTGGCCAAACAATAAAGGACATGTTCTTGTTGTKCCTAATCAACATTTCGAGCTTTGAACTCCCTGCGGATTACGCTGTTGAAATTCACCGCGCGGCWCAGCTTACAGCRTTTGCAATGAAAAGTAMATATGGATGTGATGGGATTTCTACGCGGCAACATAATGAGCCTGCTGRCAATCAAGACGTGTGGCATTATCATCTCCATGTTTACCCTAGATATGTGAATGATCAACTTTATCTGACACCGGTTACATTTATTGGCTTAGTGTATATTTTCGTTAAAATGTTGGCGGTACCCCTAAACGCTCTTCCAAAATCACGCGCAGCTCATCAGGAATCCGTTCAAACTCGACCCCTTTCCCCAAATACAAAAGCCAATCCGCATAATACGCCAGCGCCTCAACATCGGTCACATCCAGTTGAACATTGAAAATCCCGCTCGACTGAAACATCCCAGTTAAGGACAAAATAATCCCCGGCGGGTGCATACGCTTAAAACGCTGAATCCCAGTCATATCAAGCTTCACAACAAGATTGGACTCACGTGCACCAAGCAGTTTTTTGCTTAAAATCTCTCGCTCAGACCACTTCATCTCCTGCTCAGAAATTACCGAATCCCGCAGCATCTCAACAGGCAAATAACGAAACTCATCCGTATCAAAATCATAAACCTCGACCCGCCACTGAGCGTTCGAGTTAAAAATATGCAGCAAAAAAACGTCCATCAACTGCGGCCAGCCCGGACTCAGCTCATAAGTCAAGCGCAAGTGCCTATCTCGCACAGCAAGCGAAATCAGCTGGTTCAGCTCCGCAGGCGCCGCATCATCGAGCTCCAAAAGATTCGGGTTGGCAGGATTTGTATTTTCAAAAAGCAAGATATTATTCAGCTCGATCAGCTCGTCTTGCTGGGTTTGCGACGCGATGCCGATAAGTTTTTCAGTGATAGAACGGCGATTTTGCAGATAAGGCAGCTGCGAATTTTTCGAGGCGATAAAGCTGATAAAAATCGCCTTCAGCTCTTCTGGCGTGAAGCGGACGGCGGGCAAATACTGATTTTGCAGGACAAAGTAGCCGCCACCACGTCCAAGCTCGGTCGTCAGCGGAAAACCCATTGCCTGAATCTCGTTAATGTCGCGGATCGCCGTCGCGCGGGAAATCTTGAACTCCCGCTGAATCTCGGCAATCGTAAAATGCGCGCGGTTATTGATATAGCGCATGATCAAGTTCACTCGTTCTGTTTTCTTCATGATTTTATTGTACCAAAAATGTAGCAAAAAAAAATGTCAGTACTGATAGATAACTTGTCAGGGGAAAAGTAAATAAAACTTTACTTTTTTGATTTTCAATAAAGAGTATCATTTTTTGATACATTTAACTAATAGAATCAATCTTGTAAAAAATAAATCCACAAGGGAGAGAACAAAATG
>NZ_JBFUIX010000066.1:0-39901 GCF_056401635.1 Paenibacillus sp. P4_E11
TAACCAATAATAAATTTGCACAAATGCTGTATCTACAGGAGCAGTGAATACATCATACGTGGTAAAAACGTGCTTCCATTAAGAAGTATTGCTTTGTAGACATCATAAGTTACACTGGTGGTGTCTGGTATTGCCGGGTAAGTATACTTATCCGCCTTCAAAACTTCCTGAATTTCTGTACCCCTGATAAATCCGTCACTTTTCCTTATTAAATAAGCTTTATAGATTGAATATCCTGTAGGAAGAGTTGACACATTGAAAGTGTCTGCAAGATTCGATGTGAGGGTTAAGTATTCTTTGGTAAAGACAGGGGTTGTCCCGCCAAAATTATACCTTTCAAGTTTTACTTTATAGTCTGACAAATTCTCATCAGTCAAGCTTACTGCGAAGTTAGTTGTTACAATTGAATCTGTGCTCCACACATGCTTTTCTGTCATGTTGAAGACAAAAGGGGTAGGTGCACTGCTTAGATTCACATTGTCTAGCCATACAGATCCTACTGCATCTTGACTTAACCAATAATAAATTTGCACAAATGCTGTATCTACAGGAGCAGTGAATACATCGCTCTTTTTGCCCCAAGCGCTTGTTAAAGGAACGTCATTGAAAGCATCGGATATATTAGTAGACCCATCCTGCTTGATAAAGCGCAGCCCCATTTTCAATCCGCCCGCAGTAAGACTGCTCTTCACATAAGATTGAACTTTAAAACTATCTCCTTGATTCACTGAAACCAAATGGCCGCTAAGAACATTCCATCCTTCTGAACTGCTGCCGGTTAACTTAAAAGAGTTTGTTCCTTGATAAGAATTACTCGTATCTATAACTCCGATCGTTGTATTCCAATCGGTCATACCACTTTCAAAACCCGGGTTCAGTTCGAGATTTTGTGATTCAAGGACAACATCATCCACCCACACAGACCCAACCGCATCTTGCGATAGCCACATGTAAATCTGAACGTATTTTGTTCCTGCAGGTGTCTTCATCGTGGGTGTGATGGTTTGGTGCCAATTAGCACCATTTGCCACTACAGTAAAACTGTAGGATCCCACTGTATTTCCTGCATCATCGGTGTACCTCATTCCTATACGAAACGTACCCGACGATACCGTGTCTTTGGAAAATAATTTTAAGACATAATCCTGGTTTTCGTTACTAGCAATGCGTGCAGTTGGATTTGTAACTACTACGTTCCAAGCGCTTGCAGAACCCGTTATTTTGCCGGACTTGGAACCCGTTCTGAATGTAGTTGAATCATAGCTGAATTCGGTCCCGCTGCTTATCCAACTTCCGTTATTAAGTTCAAAGCCAGGATCCAGCGCTAAATTATCCGAAGTCAAAGTTATATCATCCAACCAAACTGTGCCTACTGAATATTGAGGCATTAACAAATATACTTGAACTTTTGCTGTATTTGCAGGAGCTACGAATGTATTGCCCGATCTTGCCCAAGTGCTTGAATTCTTAATTGTATAGAAATTATAATCAATTGTGCCGCCAGAAGCGTTCACCCATCTTAACCCAATTTGATAATTACCTTGAGTCAGGCTAGTATTGGCATACGCATCAAGACGAAAACTTTGGCCTTCAACGGCACTCCAAGTATTGCTTGAAACAACTACATTCCAGCGATTAGTGGCATCGGAAACATGTTTGAGGCTTTTCGTACCACTATGGGAGGTAGTGGAAACAACACTTTTCGTAGTACTACTTCCACCCCAACCAGTCAAATTAGATTCAAACCCACCATTGGATACCAAATTATTATACGATTGAGCCGAAACAGAAGGTTGCAAGGCAGGTATCAGATAAAATAGCACTAAAGCCAATGTTGAAAGCAAAGCTATCAAAATCAACTTCCTTAAACTTTTTATCATAGCAAACTCCTCCTTGATTATTTTATAATCATTTCGAACCGTAACAACAATCACTATTACCTAAATTTAACCCGAATTTGACACTCCCCTAGCAAACCGGTCCAACATCCACTTGGCATCCTGTAGCGGATAGACCATCCGATGCTATGAAATCATTCAATCAAAGCTCGATTCTTGCCCAATTGTCGTGCGATGTTTAAGCCACAATTAGCTTTCCAATACTTGTCGGTCTTCTATCAGGCGCTTGCGTAAATCGGCGTAATCGACATCCTGAACCGATGTGCCGTGCCAGATGGCTAGCGCCGCTGCGGTTGCAGCCGATTGTCCCAAGCACATGAACACCGGTTCCATCCGGATTGAGCCGTACGCGATATGGGAGGAGGAGAGGCAGACGGGCACCAGCAGATTGAGACACTCTTCACCCTTGGGAATGATCGATTGGTACGAAATTGGGTAGGGACCGCTAGGCGGAACCTCAACGTTACCTTCATTGATGCAACGGCCATCAATGACGATGCGCCGGCTGTTGTGAGAGTCCATCCGATAAGCGGCAAGCCCTACGGGATCAGACACTTTGCGGTAGCCACGGCAGTCGTCTTCTGTCATCACCAGGTCCGAAATCATTCTCCGCGCTTCGCGGATGTAAAGCTGTGGAGACCAGCCTCCGAAATCCATATATTCGTCAGCCGGCAACCCCCATTGCAGTGTCTCTTCGCGAACGGCCTCGGGCACGCGCTTATCGTTGCAAAGGAAATACAGCAAACCCAGATTATAAGTCAAGTGGTTTTGGAAAATTTGCTCGCGTTTTGAGTAGCTGCCTTCAGCCCATTCATAGTTCATTCCTATATAATCGGTTGACACCCCGCCGAAATTGTTCAGATCTGTCTTGCTCTTCGGCATCGATGAGTGAAGCCGGAGGGAGTCCCATACCCCTGCTTCGATATAGCGAGCCAGCAGGGTAAACATCTCGGGATTGTAGTTCGGAGGTTCCGGAAACGGCAGGCGGTTGCCAGGATCATTCGTCAGACAGATACGGAAGTTGTAGGCTTGAACACAGTGATCCCTTTGGCCCTGATAGCCCGGAGCCGCGTCGGATACGCCATGCAGCAAGCCGCTGTCCGGCTTGCCCAGAATAACAAACGGATCGACCCATGCTTTAAAATTATGATGCGGATCGCCGAAATGAACGCCGTTCAACGTTTCCTTGTATACCGAATTCGCTTCACGGCCTACATGATACGAGACTCCGGCTGCAGCCAACAAGTCCCCCTCGTAAGTGGCGTCGATAAACATGTCCGCTTCAATCTGAACGCCGCTCTCCATCACGATGCTCTTGATCTTGCGTTGCGACTTATGAACGGTCGACAAGCGTTGACCATACAGCACCGTGATCCCATCTTGCTCGACCCACCCCTGGAAAATACGATCCGCTACGTGAGGCTCGAAGGTCCATTGCGTGCCGTAACCTTCGGTACATCCGTAGTGGCGCCCCACTGCTTGGTAAAATTCACGTGAGATACCTCCGATCGCAGCTTTGTTGCCGATATCAGTCTGACCAAGTCCGCCGGAGGACAAGCCTCCAAGCTTGTGGCCGAATTCTGTGAGCACGACTGTTAACCCCATGCGTCTTGCTTGTACAGCTGCCGCTACTCCGGCTGAGCTACCGCCGTAGATACATAGATCGGTCTTGTAGGCCTCATTGGACGATGGYGCCGAGGGCTCGTAGTACTTGATTTTGCTGAAATCCAACATATCGAATCACCTCTCTGTAGTTGTGGAATTGCCTTAGTGCGCGAAAGAACTCGGGCGCACTCACCGTGTTTGCTTTTCAGCCCCATGTTCCGATGGATAATAACAGGGCAGAACGATTGCTCCGCCTCGTCGCGCTGGGACGTAAAAACTATTACGGTTGCCACGCCCAGTGGAGCGGAGAATTCACTGCCGTTTGTCTCACTATCATGCAAACAGCATATTGCCCAACTGATGTCGCCCAGCCATGATTAGCGTTGTTTGCTTCTTGATCTCACCCTATCGCTGATCCCTTGCATGTTACTTATTTTTCTTTGTTGCAGCGTACCAATCGTTGACTTCCTTGTAGCTCGCGTCCCCGCCAGCAGCTTTATATTTTGTAAGGAACGCATCCAAGTTCGAGATCGGCTCTGCGCCTGCGATGTATTTGACCGTCTGATCGTTCAGCATCGCATTCAGCGAGTCATTATTTTTAGCATATTCCTCCAAATAGGGACTGCGGCCAATCGTATCCGGGATCCGTGTTTGGGCAGGCTCTTTGATATTCAAGAAGGCGTAAGCGTCGAACAAACGGGCATCCTTGCGTACGCGGGCCTGCCAGTAGATCGGATAGTTTTTTTCATCCGAGCCGGTCAGGTAAAGGTGCGCACTATTGCGCTCATCGTTAAAAATCGGCAATATCGGGGTATAGGCTCCGTCCTTGTAAGTATAGTGCTTGTTTTCTTCGCCGATGGCCGTTAGCCGGAATGTATCCTTGTCCAGTTTGGCGTTGATCCACTTTATGGCCTCCTCCGGATGCTTCGACGCTTTTGGGATATAGGTAAGTCGATCGAATCCTGCAGGCTCCTGCAAGCCAAACTTGCCTTGTGGTCCTTTAAGGGCCGGCATATAGACCATCTTGGCGTCCGGCTTATTTTTCACCAGCGCATCCGCGAATGCGGGCACGCTGGACCAATTGACCGCTATGACACCAACCTTACCGCTTGTGAACTTCTCATTCACGTTCGCCCCTTTGTTCACTGCGAATTCCTTGTCTAGCAAGCCTTGCTTGAACAGCTCGTTCATGAAGACGAGATATTCCTTGTAGCCTGGATCATAGGCAATCGGCACTAGCTTGCCGTTCACTTCGTTCCATGTGTTGGACAGTCCGAAAGCTCCTGCCAGGTTGAGCTCAATGGACCCGCCTCCCGAAATCGAGAACGGGATGTTCTGATTTCCATTGCCTCCAGGATCCTTCTCCTTGAATGCTTTCAATACGGTTACCAGTTCATCTGTGGTTGCAGGCATCTTGAGTCCCAGCTTGTCGAGCCAGTCTTGCCTAATCATGAGGGAGCCTGCTACATTGGTTAACGTTTTGACCGGAATGGCATAGATCTTGCCGTCGATCTTGGCGGCATCGAATGATTCCTGCGAGATCGCCGCCTTTATATTAGGTCCGTATTTGTCGATGAGGGGGCCCAAGTCGACCAAGGCCCCTCGCTTGGCATAGTCGGAATACAAAGCCCTGTAGGCGCTCACGCCGGGAGTCGTGATCGTATCATACGGCTCGGAGGAAGCGATCAGCAGGTTCAGCTTCTCCAGCACGTTTTCCTGAGGAAGCATATCATATTGCACCTTATAGCCGGTTCGCTCCTCTAGCATCTTGCCTACCGGATACGTGTTGTAATCGTCCTTCATCCAAGCTTGCAATGTACGCAATTCAGGCTTGGGCTTCGTGCTTGGGCTGCTCGAATTCGATTGGGCATCCGAGCCTCCGCAAGCTGCCAAGGAGACGGCCATCGCTCCTACAACAGGAAGTATTAGTGCTTGCTTGAAAATCTTTTTCAAAAGTGAACCCTCCTAAATAGTTGGAATTTCTACCTATCTATTTCATTAATCCCTGCAGGCGTCCCCGCAAGAGAAGTTAATGCGCCGCTGGGCTAGTTCGGATCCTACCCTTTCACGGACCCGAGTAGAACGCCTTTGATAAAATATTTCTGCAAAAACGGATATACAAGCAAAATCGGAATAGTGGAGGCGATGACCGTCGCCGATCGGACATTGTCCGGTGAAAGATTCATCAATTCGTCCGAGGAACGCTCGATTCCCACAGTGAGAGAACTGGCATTCAAGACAATATCGCGCAGATAAAGCTGCAGCGGTCTGAGCGATGAGCTGTTGATGTAGATYATGGCACTAAAGAAATCGTTCCAGTAAGAGACGGCATAGAATAAAGCGATCGTAGCCATCACCGGCCCGCATAATGGCAGCAGGATGCGGAACAAAATCGTTATTGTACGAGCTCCGTCAATCCGTGCGGACTCCTCCAGACTCTCTGGGAGCCCTTCGAAATAGCTCTTGATGACAAGCAAATTAAACACGCTGAGGAGAGACGGCAGGATGAGCGCCCACAGACTATTCATGAGTCCGAGACCGCGGATCAGCATATAATTCGGGATAATGCCCCCGCTGAACAACATAGTGAATACGAACAAGAGCATGATGAAGCTAATGCCAGGCAGATGCCGTTTGGAAAGCGGATATGCCGTAACTGCCGTGATGAGTAGGGAGAGAAAAGTCCCCACGATGGTGATAAAAATAGAAACCAAAAAGGAACGAAGGAACTGGTTGGATGTGATGACGAATTTCATAGTCTCCAACTGAAATCCGACAGGGAATATCCCGACCTTGCCCGAGACAACCGCCCACTCCTCGCTCACCGACTTGGACAATACATTGACAAAGGGGAGCAGCGTCGCGATTGCCAATAGAAGCAGCGTGCCGTAGACAACAGCATCCAGGGTGAGATCACTTATGGTACGTTTCTTCATGAGGTCGCCTCCTACCAAATACTACGTTTCACAAACTTTCTGCTAAGGAAATTGCCGGACATAACCAGGATGAAGGCGATTATGGAGTTGAATAAACCTACGGCTGTAGAGAAGCTGTAATCCATTTTGCCTAAACCGACCCGATACACATAAGTTCCGATGACATCGCCCGTCTCATAGACGACCGGATTGTACATAGTTAGGATTTGTTCAGTCCCGGCATCCAGCAAATGCCCGATGCGCAGGATAAGCATAAGTACGATCGTGGGGGCAATCCCCGGCAAAGTGATATAGATCATTTTCTGAATCCGGCTGGCTCCATCGATCGATGACGCTTCATATTGGTCCTGGTCGATGCCGGCGATCGCGGCGATGAAAATGATGGCGTTCCAGCCGACTTCCTTCCACCCCGCTGTGAATACGATCGTCCCGCGAAAAAAATCGTTGTCAATCAGGAAGGAGATCGGTTGACCGCCGAACCATTGAATCACCACATTCACGATCCCGCTCGACGGAGACAGGATGTTGATGAACAAGCCGGAGATAATGACCCATGACAGGAAATGCGGCAAGTACACGAGCGTCTGTACCGTTCGCTTGAACCACATTTTTGTTACTTCATTTAGAAACAACGCTAGGATAATCGGGATCGGGAACAGCAGTACGATCTTGTAGAAGCTGATGATCAAAGTATTTTGAAAGACTTGCATAAACTCGTCCGAATGCATCAGCTTGCGAAAATGCTCTAGCCCCACCCACTCGCTTCCGGCAATGCCATCAAAAATATTAAAATCTTGAAACGCAATGATCACTCCGTACATCGGGGTATATCGGAATATCAGTAAAAACGCGAGTCCTGGAAGAAGCAAAGCATAGGTATCCAAATTGTTGCGGAACAACTTCCATCTGTATTTTCTAACTTTGTTGCTTCGAACTGACGAGTGTGTCTCGTTCAGCTCAGGGGTAATACTGCTCATCGATTGGCCTCCATCTCCATGTTCGGAACCTGCTCATGCATGTACTCCTAGTATAAGTGGCAGGAGGCGATCGATTGTAGGAGGCAAAACTTCAATCTCTGGTCGAATCCTATAGACCTTGGAGGAACCCGTTGCGAAAAAAAAAGAGAACCTCTGGTTCCCTCCATACCTATCATTTGTACCCGATCAAGCCTATTGCTTATATGGCTCGAGCCGGATCCGTACGGATACAGAAGTGCCTGCACCCAATCGGGAAGAAATACTGAGACCCGAAGTATCACCTGCGAACAGCTTGATCCGTTCATTCACATTATACAGCCCATAGGAGCTGCCTGAGCCATCTGGCCGGGACTGAAGCTGCGGTTCGACAAGAAGCCGCTGCGCGCGTTCCTCCTCCATTCCAATTCCGTTGTCTGACACTATAAGGATCAACTCGTTCTCCTCGCGATAGGCTCTAATCAGGATAGTCCCGAATTGAGTTTTCATTTTACGGATTCCGTGCAAAAGCGCGTTCTCTACAATGGGCTGGAGCGTAAGCTTGGGCACGATATAGTCGAGCACGTCTGGATCCGGCTCGATCCGATACTCGAACGAATTCAAAAATCGGCTCTTCTGAATATCCAAATACACTTGGGCCAAGTTCAGCTCGTCTGCCACACTCATCACATCCTTCCCCTTGTTCAAGCTCAGCCGGAAATACTTGGCCAAGGAATCGATCATCTTGCTAATATCGTGATTGCCATGTCCAATGGCAATCCAGTTGATCGTATCGAGCGTATTGTACAGGAAGTGAGGATTGATCTGCGCTTGAAGCGCTCGCAGCTGAGCCTCCCTCTCGAGAACTTGCGCCTTGTAGGTTTGCTCCATTAAAGACCGCACTCGATGAATCAATACATCGACGCTACGTTCCAGCATCACGAAATTCCCGTCCGGCATCGGATGCGGCACGTCGAGCCGCTCGATCCCTTCCTCGCGAATCACGTGAATGACCTGCTGCAGGCGGCGATTCATGCYTCGAATAATCAAGGCAAGCAGCGCAAAAACCAGTAATAAGAACATCGCGAAAATACCAGCAAGCGTAGCTATGCCGGCCGACTTCTTCAGCTTGACCTTTTCGGAAATGTTGGAAGCGGGTACTTGCAACACCACCTTCCAGCCGGTAGGCTGGATCGTCGAAAACATGCCGTATTCGTCCTTGTTGTGCAGCTGGAATTTGACTTTTCCTTCCGTGCCTTGTCGAATAACCGACTGAACCTCCCCTTCCAAGGATGTACCGATTCGCGATTTATCGGCATGCGCCAAAATAACCCCGGATTGATCGACAAGAAAGACGTTGTTCGGCTTCGCCTGATCGAGATCGGCCAAGATCTCCATGACCAGCTTCTCCGAAACGTCTATGAGCAACATGGCGGACACTTGGCCAAACTGTTTGGAATCATGTAGCAACCTCGCACTCGACATGATATACACATCGCCGGTGTCAATGAAATATTGCTTGTAGATGTCGCTCCATACGATCGCACCGTTAGCATCCAGTACCTTGTTGTAAAAGGGCCAACTCTTCAAACTGTCCAACGAAAAAAAGTTAAACCGTTCTTCCGCGAGCATGGTTGTATTTTTTACGAATAAGCGCATTCTGAATACATCTGTATTCGTCTGAACCGTCTCTACCAAATACCTTAGATCCTTCAAAACTTCCAACTGCCGCCCTATGCTCGGAACGTCGTCATCTTGCAAAAATTGATAGAGCTTCTGATTCATCGACGCTGCATTGCTAATGTCCCGGATATGCCCTAACCGGTAAGACAAATTATTACCCGCCTGCTTCACTGTCTGCAGCATCGAACTGGTAACCTCCTCCTCCAAGATCGAGGCTGTACGCTCATTATAGACATACACCAGTGCAATTGCAGGCAGGAAGACTAAGGTGATAAAAGTAAGCAACCATCTCCGGGGCATGCTTAGCCGGCGAACAACTTCTCTAACCGAGCCTGCCGTATTGCGGACGAATTCAAACAAACGGATCATCGCCTCTTTCAGGAATGCCTGGTTTCTCGATATGCGCTTGGCGTGAACCCAGTTACCTTTTTGAATAACTTACTGAAATAACTCGGATCGGCATAGCCGACGGCATAGCAAATAGCATAAGTCTTGTAGGTGGGGTCCAACAGCATTTTTTTCGCTTGCTCGATTCGATACAACGTCAAATATTCATTAACCGTCTTCCCTGTCTCCTGCTTGAATAGCAAGCTTACATAGGTATCGGTCAAATACACTTCTTTCCCGATTTCCGATACGGTAAGATCATTTTCGGTGTAGCGCCTCTCAATGATCGCCTTTACTCTTTCTACTAGATTGTTCGCTCTACCGTTGCGCCGTTCTCGGATTCTGACGCACACCTCCAGCAGGTATATCTCCAGCAGTTGGCGCAGCTCGGTAATCGTCTCTTGCTTGAATAGCTCTTCCCACAGTTTGGCTTCCCTTTTTTCAAGTTCCTTGTCTTGCAGGCTCAGCTCCAGCATCAGCTGTCCAGCCAGGAGGACGATCTGCAATATTACATTGCGACTATATTTGGGCCCGCCTTTACGATGCCGCGCCAATCCATCGAATAGCTCGTCGAGTGCCAAACCAAGTTGAACGGGATCGGCTCCCTTAAGGATCGACACCAACTTGCCGATTTTGGCCGGATCAAACGAATACGAACCTTCTTCATTCGGCTCCAGCTTAGTTACATTCAAACTATCCATCGTTAAAATCTGGTTTTGTCCCAGATACCATTTGCCGTCCGCCGCTTCCCTTGCCTGCTCGTAAGAGCCAGTTAGCCCATCCAACTGGGGCACACGGTCGCCTATCCCAATCGTGACGCTGATTCGGAGCCATCGCTGTAGACTTACGCGCAGTTGAGCAGCCAGTTCAAACAATTGCTCCTCTGGGTCTTCCGCTTCATTCATTCGCTTGATCTCTGCAGGATCGGTCGAAGTCAGCCCCTCTCGCTTCTGCTCTGCGTACACGATCCCGACGAACTCACCCCTTCGATGCTCGAACACGAATCCGTTTAGATATTCATTTATTACTTCCTGGCACACATTTTGAACGGCATAGGAGAGAATCTGGAGATCCCGCTCCGAATACATGTCCAAGATATCGGTGAAACGGTCGATCGATACTACAATGACCCAAAAGGCAGCTGTGTAAGGCATGCTCAAGCCGAGGAATTCCATCCGTTCCCGAACCCGGTCTGGCTGGGCAGCTCGTTCGCGAATCAGCGACATTAGAAATTTCTCCCTGAGGAGGGGCATGCTCTCTTTTAATTTGATCTGCATCTCCTGAATCACATTCCGCTCCGAGTGCTCCGCATCCAGCTCGGCGACGACCCGTTTGATGACCGTCTTCAGCTCTGTCAGATTAACCGGCTTGAATATATAATCAACCGCACTCACCTGCATCGCGGACTTCAAGTAGTCCGAGTCGTCATGTCCACTCACGAATACGATTTTGATATGGGGAAAACGCCTCCGAATTTCATTCGAAAGCGTAATCCCATCCATATTGGGCATTCGCACATCGGTCAATACGATGTCCGGCATGAGCTGTTCGACCGCTTCCAGCGCCGTATCTCCGTCATCCGCCTCACCGGCGAACTCGATATTGTATTGCTCCCAACTCATATAACTGCGCAAACCGAACCGAACCGTCGGTTCATCGTCCACGACCAGAAGCTTGTACATCGTGCTGCGCCTCCTTCCGTTCCCTTCAGTATAAGAGCTGAGGGAAACGATCTGGTACAGGGTAAAACCAAAATATCTGGTGTTTCTCTATACGGTTTATCGGTCTATAGGCCTGATGTCACGCGACTCCCAAGAGATCGCTGTGTCCACATACGGCTCTTCCCCATTCACGACGGCAATATCTTTACGTCCGTCTCCGTTCAAGTCGGTACGATCAGCTTCCCGTTCATTGGCCCCCATGGCCCCATCTGGGACAAATACTCGAACTTGTTTGTGGCGCAGTAATATATATTTCGGGTAGGATGAAGCTATCGGTATAATCCGCTCTAATCGTTCGATTTGTGTACATTATATGCTAAAGCGTTTTCAAAGTCATCCATAAAAAAATCTCCAATTCGGAGTGCCGCAGCTAGCAGCAAATCGACTTGGAGAGGTCGTTCTGTAGGTACTTCGTCAAGCGGCAGAAGCTGAGGATCGCGTGCTGCGATCGGCGGCCAGGAAGCCGAACAACAGGGTGAGCGCGGCCAGGCAGAGCACGCCTCCGATCAAGAACGGCAAGCCGATGTTCAAGTGGAACGCTCCCATCCCCATCAGCCGTCCCGCGATTCGGCCCAGGCTGTCCATCGAAGAGCTGAGTCCCGACGCCACGCCTTGGCCCACCTTTGTCTTCTAAGTAATCAGCGAGGTTACGCATGGGCGGATGAGCGCATTCCCTACCGCGATTTTCTTGTGAAGTTTTATGCAACGCTACTGAGTTGGAGGCAGTTGTGGCTTATTTCGCCGCTCTCCAAGCGTCCAATTGTTTTTGCTTCTCCGCTATAATCTTGTCGGCGCCTGCCTTTTTCAATTTTTCAAGGAATTGCGGCAAGTACTTGTCAGGGTCTACGGAACCGCTGGAGATTGCATAGTAAAGCTCAGCGATGACTGCATCAACATTTGCTTTATCCGCCTTGACCGGTGTAAAGTCGAACACGAATCCCAAAGCATTGGAAGCCGGGGCATTCTTATTAAGATCTACCCACAAATTCGTAAACTTGTTGCCCACCTCTCCGCCTTTGGGATCTCCTTCGAATATATACGTAAGCGCCATATTGCCGAATTCCCACGGCGCAAACATTTGATAGCCGCCGTCTTTATTCGTTTCAATCCGATTCTCCGCGACTTTCTTGTAATGCTTGCTATCAACACCCCAAACCAGTGTGTTGTAAATCTCTTTGTCCGTATTCAGCAGATTGAGGAACATCATCGCCCTTTCCTTGTTCGGAGAATTGGCGGAAATCGCCGTCATTGTCGCAGCGGCCTTATCGGTCGTCAGCAGCGGCTTCACAAATTGCATGTCGTAAGATTGTATATCTTTATTAAAATTGGACATCCTTCCTGTTGCTTCCATACCGGCTTTTTCAAAGGCTTGGGTGTCGATATCGATCTGGCCTAACGAAAGAGCGTTCTTTCCGGCCTTTCGGTCCGCTGACGTTTCTTTCAAGGTTGATGCGTCTTTCCTTAAATATCCATTGCTGAACCAGTCTCTCATCATCGTTACATATTCTTTGAATTCCGGAGTCTCGTACTGGTTAACGACCTTGCTGCCGTCTTTCAAGTAAAGATTTCCCGGAGTCTTGGCATCGCCCAAAGATTCCATGCCGAACATAGGCGTAGCGGTTAAGAAAGGATCGCCATTCTGGTTATATTCCCAAGGGATGAGATTGGGCTCATTCTTCTTCACCGTTTCGAGGAAAGGCGTCAAATCCGACAGCTTTTTGACGGATTTCCAGTCAAGTTTATACTTGTCTGCTACAGATTTTTGGATTAAATACCCGTA
This sequence comes from Paenibacillus sp. P4_E11, assembly GCF_056401635.1. NCBI lineage: Bacteria > Bacillati > Bacillota > Bacilli > Caryophanales > Paenibacillaceae > Paenibacillus > Paenibacillus sp. P4_E11. The sequence continues at coordinate 12,964 of NZ_JBFUIX010000066.1, forward strand.
ACCGGCGGTTGACTGTTGGAAGACAGGAACTGCGTAAGTTTTCCCTTTCACTTTCACGGCATTCCAGAACGTATCGGGAATCCCTTTCTTGGTGTCGGGAGCATACTTGGCAATTAAATCGTCCAAAGGTGCATACGCGCCATTCGCTACATTTTGGAAATAATTATTCGTACTTGAAGATGTCCAGACTAGATCATAGGGCTCCCCCGAACCCATGACGACTTTCATTTTTTCCTCGTACGCGTTCCAGTCTATGAGCTTGAGTCGAACCGTGGCATTAATTTTCGGCTGAACGAGCTTGTTCAAGGCATCCTCTACCGTCTGCAAATCCTTCTGCGGCGAGTTCGGGAAGTAGTACGTCAGCTCTACCGGTTTCAAAGATTCTTTCGTCGGTTGAGTCGTCGCCGCATTTCCTTCCGGTTTCTTCGTTGCCTCTGGTGCAGCCGTATTGTTCGGCTTATCGGTCGCACAACCCGCAAGCACGATCGAGAGGGCGGCAGCAATGCCTGCTACTTTCTTCATTTTCCCCATGTCTGCAATGACCTCCATTATTTTGTTATATGCTAAACGGGGCTATGCCCGGTAAAGCCATTCTTTACGATTTCACGGCGCCTAGCGTAAGCCCTTTGACGAAATACTTCTGCAGGAAAGGGTATGTGAGCACAAGCGGTCCTACCGCCAAGACGCATGTAGCCATCCTGGCCGTCTCATCCGGCTGCATCGCTGCAGCCTTCGCTGTCAAGGCATTCCCTTGAAGAAACGCGATGTTGTTCATGATGGACTGAAGGAGAAACTGCAACGTGTACAGCTTGCTGTTCTCGATGAAGAGGGCGGCTGTAAACCAATCGTTCCAGTAAAATACCGCTACGAACAGTCCGATGGTAGCCAGCACTGGCGTCGATAAGGGAATGACCAGCTTCAAGAACGTGTTGAACTCGCCTGAACCGTCGATTCTTGCAGATTCTATGATCGATTCCGGGATCGTTCTGAAATAATTTCTCATGATCAGCACGTTCACCGACGAAACCAGGTAAGGAACAATGAGCACGAATATCGAATCTTTAAGGTGAAGATATTTCGAGAGCAAAATATACCAAGGCACCAATCCCCCGTTGAACAGCAAGCAAAACACGACCAGAAAAGAGATTATATTCCTGTACTTTACCTCGTTTCTTGACAGGCTGTAGGCAAACATGGAGGAGATAACAAGGTGCAGCAGCGTGCCTATGACGGTAACTATAATCGTAACGCCGTAAGCTCTGAGTATGGGGGAATTCCCCATAAGAATATATTGATAAGCGCCGAAACTGAATTTCAGCGGAATGATCCGGTACCCGGTCTGGAATATAGCCTGTTCATCGGTTAACGAAACGGAAAGGACGACAAGTAAAGGAATCAGGCATAAAGCGGAATACACCATGAAGCTAACATTAAGAACAATTCTGGATAAAATAGGTTGTCTCATTTCGTCTCCCCCTAAAACAAAGAACTGTCACGGTCGTATAGCCGGATCAAATAGTTGGATGCAACGACGAGAACGAATCCCACGCATGACTGGTATAAGCCGGCCGCCGAAGACATTCCGAAATCGCCCATCTGTTTCAGCGATCTATACACATAGGTATCGATAACATTGGTGGCGCTGAACAATACGCCCGACTCCTTGGGCAGATTATAGAACAAGCCCCAATCCCCGAAGGCGGCGTAAAAAATTTTGCCCACTTGCAAAAGCACTAAAGTAATCGTAATAGGGGCTAGCATCGGAATCGTGATCCTGACTGCTTGCTGAAACTTGCTGGCACCGTCCATTTTGGCCGCTTCGTAATATTCAGTCGAGATTCCGGATATTCCTGCCGCAAAAATGACGGCGAAGTAGCCTACATTTTTCCAGACATAGGCCGCCGGCAAAATAAAGCGCCAATAAAACGGTTCCGAGTACCATTGCACAGGCTCTGCTCCAAAAAAAAGAAGGATTCGGTTCAGCATTCCTCTGTCCACGCTTAGAAAGGAAAAAAGCAAATATTCGGCCACTACCCACGACAACAGGTAAGGAAGCAGCAATATGCTTTTGTATGCGCCTGCAAGATGGCGGTTCCCTATTTCATCGATCAGGACAGCAATGACCAGTGCAAGCCCAATACCCAGGATAATGAAGATAAGGTTATAAAGGATCGTATTGAACGTAATTTGAAAAATAGCGTCCGATTTGAAAAGAAACTCGAAATTTTTGAAACCGATCCATGGACTCCCCAGTATGCCCTTGAACGGGTTGTATTGCTGGAACGCGATCGCGACCCCGAACATCGGCAAGTAATACATAATAATAATGAAGAGGAGTCCGGGCAGCATCATGGCATAAAACGACTTGTTTCTAATGATTTCGCCGATAAAGGGCAGTGGCCGGCGAATGCTTGTTGTTTTGGCTTCAGATTTCATGGTTATTGTTTTCATCGATGTTCCCCTCTAATCATTTTGTACTGTCATCATAATTTCGCGCCGCAGGAAAGGAAACAGCAAGATTCGAAATAACTCCGATTTTTAAATCATGTCCTTCTATAAAAATTACTAATTCTCTAAAAAATGATACTCCCGCGTGCCTCGACCTATTTCCAGTTTCCTTTTAAATCATTATCCGATAAAATGACCATACATGATCTTGCAATTTCGCCAGAGAGGTGGTCTGTATGAATCTGGATGCTTATAAAACCCGCACAAGCATGTTCAAAAGAATGCTGATCTCCTTCGTGACCATCATAACGGCCTTGATATTGGTCCTTTCTTCCATGCTGTACTATAACTACAATTCATCAACCATCGAAATGCTTAAAGAAATGAAGGCCGATATTTTGTCCAAAACCAGTTATAGCGCCGTGTATATGGATGCCATTTCCAAGAAATTTTGCCAATCGCTATCGTTAAACAACTCCATCATCGCTTTCGCAAGCAGCAATAACGACGATATTCTGAACACCAGCAAGGCGATTCAAACATTGAGCGCCCTCGCCATCCCTAACACCTATATCCATTCCGCCTATGTCTATAACAGAAAAATAGACACGATTATTTCCACACCGTCGGACACGTTCTACAGCAGCTCCGACTTCTTTGACAAGGAAATTATTCAGATGTTGAATAATCCTCAAAATGCAAAGATACCAAATCTCTACCCGATCCCAAGAAAAGTTGTCAATCCCGATGGAGCAAATACGAAATATGCAAACGTTTACACCTATATTTTGTTCGACGCGAATGATAATCGTGAAAATTTTGACAGCGCCATTGTATTGAATGTCGATTCCGATTGGCTGAGGTTGACACTTTCCTCCATTGACAACAAGATGAACCGTGATGGAAACGAGGTGCTAGTCGTCAATAAAAGCGGCGTCATCGTCAGCCACTCGTCGTCCGACATGTTCATGAGAAACATAGCAGATCAAGACTATTTCAAAAAAACTCTCTCATCCGTAGATTCTTCCGGAACATTCATCGACGATCTCGATCACAAAAAAGTCGTCATTTCCTATGTTTCTTCTGAAAATTTGGGATGGACGTTTCTAAGTATGACACCGTATGAATCGGTCTTTTCGATCGTTCGAAGAAATGGGACGATAACTATTGTATTTTGTTTGATTATCCTGCTTCTGGGGTTATTTTACGCCTTCCTTGCCTCCAAAAAGCTGTATCGCCCTATCGGCGCTCTAACGAACGGCATCAAGCAAAGACTAAACGCGGAAAGCAGGCCGGAGAAAAATATGGATGAGGTCGGTTTTCTGGCAAACACTTTCAACGGGATGATCGATAAGACGATCCTTTTGGAGAAAATGAAGAGAGATACAACGCCGCTTTTAAAAACCGATTTTCTAAAGCAAGTTTTGAGCGGTCAAGTCATGCTTCCGGTTGAAAAAAACGCAGCCGTAAAAGAAGAGCTCGATATTCAGTTGAATTATACAAACCAACTGTTTGTGTATCTTTTGAAAATCGACTATTATAAAGAGTTTGTCGACAAACACAATGAGAAGGACAGATCCTTATATAAATATGCGATTGCGAATATCGCCAAAGAAACCACCTCTGAACATTTTCGAAACGAAGTAATCGATACCGCTTCCGATCAAATTGCCGTCCTGGCGGACTTGGGCGAGAAGCAAGCCGATCCGGACATTTTATACAACACGTTTTGTGCCATCGTCGCCAAAATTCAAAACCAAGTCAAACAGTATTTGAATATTTCATTATCCGGTACGCTGGGCTGCGTTATCGAATCTTCCGAGCAAATAAAAAACACTTATGAAAATACCCATCACCTTTCGATGTACAGAATCAAATATGGTCACTCTAGCATTCTTACACCGGAAATCTTGCAGCATGTCGAAAACAGTCACTTTACCTTTCCGACAGCCAAGGAAAAACAACTCATCGACTCTCTTAAACTGGGAAAGGGCGAAGCGGCCAAGGAAGCGTACAAGGAGATTATCAAAGCGATCGAGCGTTCTTCTTATGACAATATCATGACATCGATCATCTATCTCTTTTTTACCATTTACAACTCTCTGAATCATATCGTTGACGGTTCGCAATCCAAGTTAAATTACATCTCGATCGATTTTCTCGGTAAGGTAACCAGCCTGGAAACGCTTGAGGAAATCGAACAAACCTTTATCGGCTTGATCGATGAGATTATTCTTTTAAAAAGCGGGACAAAAAGCAAGAAAAAGAATGAGATCGTGGATACCGTCATCAAGCTTATCCATGAAAACTATCCGGATAAGAACCTCTCCCTTAATCGTTGTGCGGACTCCCTCTCCATATCGTCCGTCTATCTCGGCAAGCTGTTTAAGCATGCAACCGGCAAATCCGTAGCCGAATACATCACAACGGTCCGAATGGAGAAGATTAAACACGATTTGGAACACAGCAGCATGCCGATCAATGATATTTTGGAGAAGTGCGGGATCGAAAAGTCGAATTACTTTTATACCAGTTTTAAAAAATATTTCGGTATCTCCCTAACCGAATATAGATTAAAGGGTGTCAAGTTCAAAGATGAGTAAGCTCTTTGGGTGCGCAAAAAGACCGCTCTCCTCAACATAGGGTGAGCGGTCTTTTGATCTCTTTTTACTCGCTGCGGCGGGCGCACTTCAATTCCTTATTGAATCGAATCATGGATGATATCGCAACAGTTTCTCCTTCATAAGTCCCATGCTAATCCCGGAGGAGATCTCCGCTACCGTCCATCCTGATTCTATTACCCAAGGGCCCCAACCTACATCCTTGGGCAGTCCGTATACTTCCCGGTGGCGAACATCATAAGCGCGAGCCCATGCTCCGTCCAGCTTCGGGTTAGAGCTGTGGAGCTGGCTGCCGCATAGGAAACCGACGATCCGGTTCCACAATATTTCAAAATACGGATCTTTGGTAACGAGATAAGCCTGCGCGAAACCGACAGGGAGCCAATTGAGCGAATATAGCAGATCAGTGACTGGATCTCCGTTGCGGCTGAGTAAGGTGCTTTCCTCACCTGCTGGGGCCGAACCGCGTCTCGCTTTGTAGCCCGTGTCCCACTCCAGGTAAGCTCCGCTCGGTTCATGCCTGAACCGCTCCAAATCTGCGCAGATTCGGTACAACCAGTCCCGGTGCTGCGGTTCCCTGGTCTCCTCGTACAGCCAAGCCGCCGGCAGCACCAGTCTGCACAGCTCCTGAGTCTCACTATGCTCTCTAGTCGTATTCGGGTAAGCCCGCATCAGCGTTTCTAGCCCTTTGACGCCGACATCCCGCATATCCGGCCGATTGGCTACGCGATGYGCTTGAAGAAGGGAAGCCAAGTAATAGCCGTTATAGTGTCCGCTTGGTGAGTTCCCGTCCATCTGTCTGAGGTCCGAGATCGTCTTTTCATTTAGCTTATGACCTCGAGTAAAAGACACCCGAGTCCCGTCCGTTCCCGTCGTGCTCACGAGAAAATCAAGGGCATCCAAACACTCCCGAAGATAAGCGCTGCTCCCTGTATACCGCTGTTTCAAGAGTTCTCCGTACAGCATTCTGGCAACATCGTCCTGATAAGTGATGTCCCACTGGGATTTGGACCAACGTATCATTCCTTTCAGCTGTGGGTCTTCCTTCTCTTGGAACACCTCAAACGCGAACCCGATCAGCCGCTCGGACATGTCCAAGCTGCCCCGATCCCCTGTCAGCAAGCCATGCATGAAAAACGCGAAGGATGTCTCGCCAATACAATCAGATCGTACCTCAGTGAGTACACGCGGGCGTCCATCCGGATAAATCTCGGTGGCGATCCCTTCCATCAGACCATCGTAGCCGTCGTTAAGGAGCAGCCCCGACTGGTGGAACCATTGAACGGCCCGGTTCGTGCTATCCAGGAAATGGTTCTCCGAAGGTTCATCTCCTCTACCAAGCGGCGTTGAGTAGGCGGGCTGAGGAAATTGGAGTGAAACGGGTGCTTCGACCAACCATTCCAAGATCAAGGAAATCACCGACTTCCAATGTTCCGCAGGAGAAAATCGTGCTTGAATATAGTTGCACAGGCGGAAGGAAGCTATCATGAGCGAACCAGAACGATCGATCCACAGTCCCCAACGTGTCGGCGGTCCCTGCTTCAACTCCTCAGGCGGAACCTGGTCGTGTTCACTAGAGGATGTGTACTCAAGAATAGGAACTCCACCTTCGTACATTCCACCCTGTGCGCTGATCATCAGGTTGCACTGATCCTCGAGCAGGCTCCCGCGGCTCAACCCGTTCCGGTCTTCTCCCACATACACCAGCCGATCATACCGGGTAGTCGCTGTCATGCCGGCCTGGTAATAATGCGAGATGCTTCCCGTATACTCGGCAAAAATCCGTACACCCTTGCCCATTGCCCGCTCTAGACAGCTACGCATGCGGGGATCAGGGATGAAGGGTTCCTCCTCCGTGCCGCCGAATAGGCAGATAGCATCATAGCTTTCCCAATCCGCCTGGTGAGCTTCATACGGCGAGATTCGGATAACGTCGATACCCGTTAAACGGAAAGTCGTCTCTAGATCCGTAGATTGCGAAGCCACTATGGCGATTCGTGTAGCAGGCCCAGCTTTTCTTTCCATACTCCTCCACCTCTATATCTCCAGATTCCTTCTATTTTGCGAGCAGAGCCGATACATCAGCTTCGAGAGCTATTCTCGCAGCTTCAGTTGCATCGACCCCCTTCTTACGGAGATGCTCCAACGCTTTGTTCAAATGATCGGCTTCTTGATCAAGCCGTCCGGCAGACCGGTGATGCGCCGCCTGATCTAGCGAATTACGCAGCTGCATCGCAAGCGAATGCTGCAGCAGGCCGCCTGCTTCGTAGCGGTCTATCACCGATGCAACTGACTCGTACGTGCTCGTAACCCGGATGGCAACGGGTGCCGATTGCATCGTTTGACCGTTCAGCGTAACACGGACGAGCACTTCGGCGGAGCCGGGACCCTGGGCCAACAGTTGGCTTCCTTCGGCTGCAACCACACTCGGCTGAGAGCTGACGATCTCGATTTGAGCCCCTGTCAAGTCGGCTGTTGCTCCGTCCATTGCGGCAGCACTCATGTAAATTGCTGCCGTATCGCCACGGTGCAGCTCAGTCGAATATACGGACAGTGAAACGGATGACAAGGGCAGCTCACTCACGCGGAACATCAGGGGATCTGATTGGATTACGGTCGATCCAAGCTGAATCGCAGCATGGACTTCGGCTGTTCCCACACCAACAGCGTTCGCCTTTCCATTAACGATGGTCACTACATCGGGACGGCTGCTTGTATACTGGATAGACAGTCCGGTCACATTACGAGTAAACGTTCCGTCCGCTAATCGCAGTCGGTCTACTTTAATCGGTGAGGACTCGGTCCGCTTTAAATCCGTCCGGTCCGCATTAAGCTGGGCCCCAGTCGGAAGTGACACGAGCGACGGGTCCGTATAGCGCCATAATTCATGTTTGTGACCTTCCAGCGAAGAACGCATGTACAAATGACCGTAATCGTCCTGTGTCAGATTGTCAAAACCCTTCTCGCGATCCAGAATGGTCACTAGTTTCGTAGTTCCGTCGATTCGGAAAAATACGCCTCTAGCTGTTCCATAGACGCTGCCGTCTTTGCCAGTCAGCATATAGGCATCCGACCACACCGTTCCCGCATAAGAGACAGGGAAAATTTCGGATTGATGGATGACCTGCTTCCTCACAGGATCGTATACAAACAGCCATCCCTCGTCAAAGCCCCAAATGTTGCCGTCCGGACCGATAATCAATGATGTGACTGCTTCCTTACCGGGAACAGGTGTAAGTTCCAGTTCCTTGACACCGCTAGCAATATCCCATACAAACAGTTTGCCTTCGGTTTGAGTCGGAAGAGACGCACCGTACGCTCCCCAGATGGAGGTACCGCCGTAGATCTTGCCGTCTTTCTGTATCAAGGTGATAATGCTCTGATCTTGCACGAGATTGCGATAAGTCAGGATCGAGGAATCCGCCGGATTATATACAGCTAAGGCGCCGCCAAGCTGTCCATATTGAGGGACGGTCCCCATGAACACTTTGCCAAACTCTTCGGATACCGCCATCCCGAATGGACGGTCCTGCAGGCTATCGGCCGGCAGCTTGGCGACTTCCTTCGGAGCCCACGGCTTGCTCGTATCCAAGGCACTCAACCGGGCTTGCGGGTATATCCCAAAGTACATTGTAGAGCCTAGGAACGTCATTCCTTCCGCTTGGCTTATACCCGATGTGCGGATTTCCAAACCACCCGAGTTCGGATCGAAGATTCCAGTGCCTCCCTGCGTACCCGACACGTAGATATTGCCGTCGGGACCTTTGCCGAGGGAGCGGATTTCAATCGGTTGCCCAGGAACGTCAACCGTTTTGCTGCGAATCGTTCCAGTCGACAAGTCATAAGTTAGAGCAGCATTGTAGCCCATCCAAGAGGACAGAATATCGGGAGAACCGCTGCCCGTGCCAGCTCCATTAACGAAAGAAGCGGACTTCCAGCCGTTATAACCGCCAAGACGGATCACTTTCTCCAGCTTCTTCTCGCTGATTGTGTACGAATACAGATAAGCGTCGCCCGGCACGAACATATAAGCTTTGTCCCCTGCAGGTGAAGCAAGCGTATTGGCGGATGCTTTGAGCACCTGTGTTTCGATTGTATGCGTAGCCAAGTCCATGATGATCATGGTGGACGTCTTGTTCATCTGCATGAAAAGCTTGCCGCCTATCAAATCGATGCTGTTCGGGTATTCCTCCACTTTTAAACTGTCCGGCAGCAGGTTCGCGGAAACAGAGCCCGTTTGAAGGTTCACTTCTACGAGTTGGGCGTTCGCGCCCGTTCCGACTATCAGGATGTTACGGCTTGCATCGTAAAGGACCTGGCGGGCATATTTCTCTCCCGGAACCGGTGTGCCCAGGTTCCGGAACGCACCCGTGACGGTATCGTACTCAAACAGTTTGCCTCCTGGATATGTACCGCCATAAATTTTTCCATCCGGGCCGTTCGTCAAATCGTAGATGTGCGTCTCCGAGGCGATCGGCTTCCCGATCAACTCTACTTGATCCGATCCTGGGACGTAGCGATACAGCTCACCTTTCCCCGTCGTACCTATATACACGTTACCGTCATTACCGGTTAACACAGCAACAACAGAGGTCGTATTCGGGATTTCAAGCACTTTTACCACGTCAAGGGTAAGAGCATCCAACACAGCCAATTGGGCAGGTGAGCCGTTCACGCTCCCACTTATATACGACCGGCCGGAGACATCCTTGAAAGGCGTGCCCGCGACGGCCACTACACGCTTGATCGCCGTTCCCAAATTTTCATACGATCCTGCCGAGCTGCTGTCCGCTTGCACATAACTCGCACTGAAGCTCCCCCATCCGAGTCCAGCACACAGGATCACTGCCACCAACATTTTGATTGAACAAAACAATCCCTTTTTCATTAATTTCACTCTCCCATTTGTTTCGATCAAATGAATTATTGAAATTATGCCGGTTCTAGAAGGTGTAGCGTCGCAGCCGCGTCTTGGAATCCGAGTAGTACAACCGCCCCAGTCTGTCCTGCGCCAAAAATTTGGCTCCATCGTCCACTAGTAAGGTAAATCGATGTGTCTCTGGTTCATAACGGAACAAATAACGATCATGGACCGTTCCATACAAAGCCCCATCCTTGCCGAACAACAGCGCTGCGTCTCTCCAAACTGCCTTCTTGCTGTTATCGACTTCTGGAAAGAGCCTTTCGAAGGTGACATAGGATTCGGAAACGGGATTATAGGAGAATAAATAACCTTCCGCCATACCCCACAAAAGACCATCCTTATCAAATACAATAGCGGTTAAGGCTTTCAATCCTCGGACCGGAAACGGGATGCCCTTCGCTTCACGCAGCGCAATGTCGTACACGAGCAGCACCGCTTCCGTGTTCGGATCAGGCGATATTCCAAGACCGCCGTATACCGTCGTGCCCCCGTAGAGCAGGCCATCCCGGTACAGAAGCGCTATAATGCTTAGATTGGGAAGCGGATTACGGTGCGCCTGCCTCTCTCCTGTCGCGGGATCGTAGGTGAGAATAGCTCCGCCAAGCTTCCCGTATCCGCAAATCGTGCCGATGAACAGCTTGCCTTTCCCAACGGTAAGACCGTACGGACGATCCTGCTCATATTCGGCATGGTCAAACAGAAGCTTAGGATTGCTCCCGCCGGCCGGCAAGTCCCATGGTTGGGAAAGATCGTATTCGAACAGCTTGGCGAGCGGATAGACGGAGAAATACATCTTCCCGCCTAGCTCAGCGATGTTTTCGGTCTGACCTACGCCTTTGTATTCCGTAAACTGCTCTGTTTCTGGATCGAAGACGGACGTGCCGCCAACTAGAAAAGCTCCTGTATAAATCTTGCCGTCGGAGCCGGCTACAACGCACTGCAGATCGGTCGGCGCCCCCTCTACATCCAGTTCAAACGCGGAATAGCTGTTGYGAGACGGGTTGTACTTAAAGATTCTTGTTTTCCCCATCCGGCTGCCGGCTCCGATCAGCGTTTTCCCTGGATAAGCGACTAGATCCTCAAGTTCCGCGAAGCCAAATCCGAGCGGCGCAATTCCCGTATTGATCTCAAGTGATTCCAATGTGTCTGTTTCAAGCACGTAACGGTGCAGAATGCCGGCCAAGGTGAAGTAAACCGATCCTTCATGCTCTGGAGAAACGCCCATACTGCCGATTCCGGCTATTTCTTTCAAGAAATGCTCGGTCACCTCTCCGTCTGCCTGCCGTTCTACAGCAAAAACCAGCAAGGTGTTAGACGGATGCAATCGTATAAAAAGCTTCCCCCCTACCAAATTGGCGGTGTATACAAACTCGTCATTCCAGTATGGCTCCGGAAGCAGCTGATCCAGAATTACCCCGGTCTTGTGGTCATACCGTTTCAGGCGAGCATGCGAGCCGATGCCGACATAGCTGTACCGTCCGCATTCGGTATGCGCGAGAGAACGCACGTAGGACTCCCCGGCCTCGAACGGCTTAGGTCCGATCGTCTGATAGCCTTCACCCGGCTTGAACTTGTAGAACACACATCCCGGATAAGTTCCGGCATATACCGCTCCATCCGGACCGGCTGTAAGCGCGTAACCGAACGAGGTCTCAGGCGTAGGCTTTCCAAGACTCTCCAGCTTGCCGTCCCATGGGGTGAAACGATAAACGCCGCCGCGGTTATAGGAGGCGACGTAGACGCTTCCATCCGAAGCCGTTCCGGCAGTAAAGGCACCCACTGCACCAGGAAGTCGCACCGTACGCACCGTTTGCTCTCTGTCCAGGTCTATCTCTGCCAGCCGGGCATCTTCTCCCGATGCCCCATCCAGCACAACGTAGAGTGCATCTCTTCCATCACCTGTCTTACTGAGGGCCGAAGCATGCGCGGTCGCATTGCGGATCGGAATCCCCAGGTCAACACTGCTTCCTAGTTCCTTGACAATCCGTTGAATTTGCTCTTCTTTGAGGGTCATTCGCTTCCTCCGTCATATGGATTTATCCTTTAATGGATCCGATCATGACACCTTTTGCGAAATGCTTCTGCAAAAACGGATACACGATCAGAATCGGCATCGTTGCTACCAATATAGCGGCCATCTGGATCGTCTCCGGCGGCGGCGGATTTTCCGACATCAGTTCGGCGACTCCGAGCGAATTCATTGGATCGTTCAGCACGACGATTTGCCTCAAAATAACCTGAATCGGCCACTTCGTTGGATCGTTCAAGTATAAAATTCCAGCAAAATAGTTGTTCCAATGTCCCACCGCATAAAACAGGCAGAACGTGGCCAACGCAGGCTTCGAAAGCGGCAGAATGATTCGAAGGAACGTCTGTAGCTCATTCGCCCCGTCGATCATGGCCGCCTCGTTCAATTCCTCAGGAATGCTAAGGAAAAATTGGCGCATCACAATCAAATTGAACGGTGCAATCGCGGCCGGTATAATGAGCGCCCAGAGGCTATCCAGCAGTAATGTCTCCTTGACGATCAGGTAAGTGGGAATCATCCCCGCTGAGAACAAAACGGTAAACAACACCAAAAACAAGATGAACGATTGCCCAATTAATTTACGTGTTAAACCGTAGGCCATTGCTGAGGTGAAAACTAAATTCACCAAGGTCCCCATAATCGTGACATAAGCCGTCACTCCCAAAGACCGGACGAATGATTTCGAGTCGAAAATATACCGATAAGCATCCAATACCCATTCCTTCGGCCACAAGAGAAGGTCGCTAGACATATATTCGTGATAACTCGAAAAAGATACGGCGAAAATGTACAGAAATGGCAGCAGCATCATAAGGGCGATAATGCCTAACAGCAATACGTTTGGGAGGTCAAACGCCAGACTTGATAGCCTCCTACGCCCCATTAATTCTCTTTTGCCCGTCGGCGTTTCCATCAGTAAATGCCCTCCTCCCCGAACTTTTTGGCTAACCGATTTGCTCCCATGACAAGCAAAAGGCCGATAAGCCCTTTAAATAAGCCGACCGCTGTCGCAAAGCTGTAATCCGATTGATTGATCCCTTTAAAAAAGACATAGGTGTCCAAAACATTACCAATGTTCATATTGAACGAGTTCAGCATCAAAAATATTTGTTCAAAGCCGCTGTCCAGAACATGGCCCAGTCGCAAAATTAGCAAAATGATTATGGTGCTCCGAATACCCGGAAGCGTAATATGCCACATCTGCCTCCAACGGTTTGCACCGTCCATAACGGCAGCTTCGTATAGGCTCGGGTTAATGCCCGATAACGCTGCGAGGAAGATAATTGTCCCCCAGCCTGCTTCTTTCCATATCACCTGCAACACGATTAGGGGGCGAAAAAAATCCGTAATCGTCAAGAAGTCAATTGGTCCGAGACCGAATTTGACTTTCAATATCGTGTTGACAAGTCCACTGCCCCGCAGAAAAATCGTGAATATTCCCACAACGATAACCCAGGATAAAAAATGGGGTAAATAAACGATCGATTGGATCAAGCTTTTGTAGGGCTTGTTCCTCACCTCATTAAGCATAAGCGCCAATAAGATCGGCGCCGGAAAGGCAAACACAATCTGCAGAAATGACAGCGCTAGTGTGTTCCATAGAACACGTAATACTTCAGCATCCTCAAAAATTTTGGCGAAATGCTTCAAACCGACCCATTCGCTTCCGGAAAAGCCGAGGAACGGACTGTAATCCTGGAAAGCGATTACAGAGCCGAGCATTGGTACATATCGGTAAACGATAAAATATAAAAGTCCGGGCAAAACAAGCAAATATGCATAACGCTTTCGCCAGAGGAGGCGGCCGATCCGGGGCTTCCGTAAGGAAGCCCTTTGCTCAGCTGGAACGGGACGTAGATTCATCGAAGTTCCTCCCAGTGTTTATGTGCAGCTCTTATTCCCATGCCGTTTTGGGATCTTTGAGTTTCGTACCGGCATTCACTTCTTGAATCCATTGGGCTCCGCCCTTGGCCATCCATTCCTTGATCACAGTATCCCAATCCGAAATCGGACGTTGGCCGGCAATCATTTTGGTTTGCTCATCAAGAATGAATTTGTTCAGCTCCGCTCCCTTTTCAACTTGCGTCGGGGATGCGACGGCATAGTGCGGTGAACCGTAATACTTGCTTTCTCCATGCAGTTTCACCATTTCCTGAACGACGGCGTCAAGAACAGGATTGGAGTATTTATAAATTTTGTCCGATTCCTTCTTCGGCCAGGATACATCATCCAGCAGATAAGAAGTGGGACGAAGACCGTCCTTTAAGGCATTCGCCTTGGAAACTGCCGCCCCGTTCACCATGTCATAGCCAATACCGAGTCCGCCCATCAGCCAATCGAAATCTTTGTTGTCCGGATTCGATTTATCCAGTGCGATGATCGTACGAGGAACCTCCGTCATTTCCAAAATGCGGCGCACTTTCTCTGGATCTTTTCCGGCTTCAGCAGAAATCGTCATAAATCCGGCGTACCCGCTGCTCGACGCGAGCCCTTTTGAGCCGTCAGGAGCGACTGCCGGAGACATGAATGTAAACTTCGCCTTCGGATCGATTTTCACGAGACTGTCCGTGTTGGCCTGAATCATCCCGCGCGGAGTTCCAATAAAAATACCTGCTTGGCCGGAATAAAACTCTTTATTCGTAGCGTTCCAATCAATTGTGGCGAAATCGCGCGTAATCGCGTTTTGTTTGTACAGATCCGCGAACCATTGAACCTGTTCTTTTCTAGCAGGTGAGATAATACCTGGGATAAACTCACCCTTTTCATTTTTATGATACCAAGCGGCAGGGTCCCAAAAAGCGCCAAGGTTGTAGTTCGGGTTAATATCTTTACCGAGGGCGATGCCGTAGGTATCATTTTTTCCGTTTTTGTCCGGATCGTCTTTTGTAAAAGCAATCGCTACCTTTTTGAGTTCCTCATAGTTCGTAGGCACTTTCAAGCCCAGATTGTCCAGCCAGTCCTGCCGAATCATCGGCAAGAAACCGAATCGCGGATAATATTTCGGAATCGCATAGATTTTACCGTCCACCCTGAATTGGTCCCATACGAAATCCGGAACGGCAGCCAATGACGGGTACTTCTTTATGTAGTCATCCAGCGGCAAGAATGCTTTCTGCTTGGCGAATTTTGCATAACGGTTCGTTAAGTCGGGGGCCTCGAATGCAATCATATCCGGAATCGATCCGGAAGCCAGAACTGCGCTTAATTTCTCGCCATAGCTGGCTTGCGGCACCTGATTGATTTGATAATCGACGTTATATCGATCGTTGATCAACTTGACACCCGGCGCATCGTTCGGTGGCAGCTCTCCGAAGCCGAACTTCATGGCCTTTATCGTAATCTTTCGATCCTTCTCGTTTGGTGCAGGCGTCTTGGTTGGTGTCGAGTCATTAGTCTTCGTTCCGCTTTGGGAAGAACAAGCAGCAGTAAACGCCATCACGGCACTCAACACGATTGCTAGTTTTCGAAATCTCATTGTAAGCCTCCTCATTGTTTAAGTATCATATCGGATTACCATCCCTAATGTGTGCTCCGGTCTCGTTTTGTACCTTTCGTACACATCTAATACCTGCTCAAATGAAACTTGACCGGAAATTAGCGGGCCTACATGGATCAGCTTGCGTTCCAACAAACGCATATACTCCTCCATATTGCGCCCCTCCGTCCAACGTACGAAGTTGATCGGGTAATCATGGCCGTCTCTCTCATACGTCGGATCGCCTCGGCCGGGACCGCCTGCTTTGGATACCGTTATATTCGCTTCCTTCAGGAACATGAGACCCCGATTGAAATCCATCTTCATGTCTCCAACGACAACCACTTGCCCACGCTCTTTAACCCAGCGCAGCGCCTGGTCGATCAGACTCCCATCGGAAGCGTTTGCACAGAGGAGTACAGCATCGACGCCTGAGCCTTTAGATTCCAATGGTACCGAGCTGCAAAGCTCCTCTATGCTATCCACAACCGTGCAATCCGGAATTAGCTTCTTCAGCTGGTTTCTCCGTTCGGTCAAGACATCGTACGCGATAACCCGGTAAGCAGCTGTATGTGCAATTTGACTTACCAGTTGACCGATAATGCCCAGTCCAACTACCACAATGGTTTCCCCGAACTGAAGCGAAGCTTTGCGCAATGCGTGAATAGCGATCGCGCCGAGTCCGACGAAGGAAGCCTCCTGGAAACTCACAGAGTCAGGGATTGGCACAACCAAGTTACGCGGCACTGACAGCCATTCGGCATGGCGAACGTATGGTCCGCCATAACAGGCGACTCGCTGCCCTTCCGTCAATCCGCCACAATCGGGATCTGCATTTACGACGTAACCAGCCGCACTGTAGCCTAAAGGAACTGCTTGTTCATTCGGCCGCCGGGCGATCATAAGCTCGGTCCCGGGACTGATTGCGGAGCAGACCGTGCGGATCAACACATGGTTCAGCTTGGGCTGAGGCTTCGGCTCATGTCCGGTTTGGATCATTCCCCCTTTTGCAACCACTACATTCAAATGGATATCCCCCTTCAAGAAAATCAATCACAAACAGATTAATACGAATATTATATCTGAATATGCGTTTGTGATATGTATCTGATTGAATTATAACGAGGCTTAGGAAGCGCTGTCAATCGTTATTTTAGTGACAAACAGCTTTTCTTGTCTTATACTAAGTATATGGCGTTATTGTTTCCTAGCATCATTTTAAATCAGATTCGCATCAGATGTGCACTGTTGAGCTCATTTTGATCACATTAGGCTCAGGGGGATTCAGGATGAGTAAAAAAACGAAGCAGTCTGTGCTTCGAACCAAATTAGAAGATATGATCTCGAGTATCCGAAACGATATTGAAACAGGAAAGGTGAATAGCGGGGACTTCTTACCTTCCGAATCAGAGCTTGCCGAGCAGTACGACATCAGCAAGCATTCCGTACGTAAATGCTTGGACGTCTTGGTCGAACAGGGTTATGTTCAGAAGATCCCCCGCATCGGCAACAAGGTGAGCAAGCCCGGCCCTGAACCGGAGTGCATATTGCGTTTCGGATTCTATCCGTCTATGAGTGAGCAGGCCGGTTTACGAACACTTGTAAATCTATTTCACGAGCGCCATCCGAACATACGGGTGGAGCTGATCCCGATTCCATTCAAATTCGACGATTTGCACTTGATGCAGCATTACTTGGATTCAGGATTGATTGACGTGGCGATGTTCAACCATCAAAGCTTCGAAGAGATTAAGGAATCGGACGAATTGTTGGATTTTCTGGAACCTCTTGAGCCGATTCCGGACATATATCCGTTTCTATTACCTGCTTTTCAAAACGAGGGACGGCTGCATGCTATGCCCTTTGCTTTTTCGCCTGTCGTGCTTGCTTACAATAAGGATCATTTTGAGGAGTATGATCTGCCGGAGCCGGACAGCAGCTGGACTTGGGACGATTTGTTGCGAGTCGCTAGCGACATTACCCGCGACAACAATCGGGTCGGCTTCTATTATCACGCCTTATCTGACAATCGGTGGCCGATCTTTTTACTGCAAAGTGGAGAACCCCTTTTCGACAAGAAAACGGGGAGGCTCAGCTTTACCAGTCCCGCCGTTCGCGAAGCGATCCGCATGAGCCGACATATTTTGTTTGGACAAGGCTTAACTTCATTTTTATCCCAAAGCGACGTTGAAGCGGAAGAGTTATTCCGCAACGGGAAAATTACGATGATCATGACCACGTATTTCGGGTTGAATATATTTCAAGACGCACCGTTCCGTTTCGATATCGCGCCACTGCCCGCCCTCCAATCCGCTCATACGTTAAATCTGGTGATTGGCTTGGCTGTGTCCTCTAAGTCCCCTCAAAGGGAAGCGGCTAAGGCTCTTGTTTACGAGCTGGCATCACTGGATTACCAATCCCTGATCAGACGTGAGACGTTGAGCATTCCAGCCTTGAGAAAAGCAGCCGAGCGGGGGACGGATCCGGACAACCCTCCTCTCGCTTCCGAGCCTTCCCGATTTCCGCTGTACCGGGAAATTATCCGAACCTTTCTGCTTCATTCCGACATGGGATTAAATGGCGATGTTCTCAAGAAGATGCGCGGAGAGTTGAAGCTATACTGGGCTGGCGTCACAGATTTGGATACCTGTTGCCAAAGCTTAGAGGCGGCGCTGGCCGCTGAACCAGTCCGATGATAACGAACAAGAAGACTGCTGAGACGAATACTCATCAGTCTTTTTGCCATCTTCTTTCGGTCACGACGGCAGTCGGCGATCAGCATCGGATGGTACGAAAGATAGAAGTCAACGCCATTCGGTACACGTTTGTGTGGGGCAAAGCGGCTGTAAAGCATAAGACTAATGCCAAATACAAAGAAGCTAAGCAGCAACTGGCTGTTTAGCTCCTTTTTCATACAAATAGTTTACAATCATTAATTCGACCGCGATTCGACGAAGTCGGCCAGGAGCCGCGCGCCGTAACCCGTCGGACCTTCAATGACATATCCGCTAGTTGAGCCAGCCTCCATCGTTCCGGCCATATCCACGTGCGCCCATTTTGTTCCTGCCTCCACAAAGCGACGCAGGAACAAAGCAGCCGTAATTGCACCGGCGTACCCTACACCGGTAATGTTGCAAAGGTCTGCRTACTGGCTTTTCAGCAGCTCGTCGTACTCGTCTTCCAACGGCATCGGCCACACGCGTTCGCCGTTCTTCAAGCCCAATTGCTGCAGAACTTCAGCCATATCGTCGGTCCCCCAAACGCCGGCCATTTTATTGCCGAGCGCGGATACGCACGCTCCCGTTAATGTAGCAATGTCTACAATTTGCTCTGCGCCGAGTTTGCACGCACGAATCAATGCGTCGGCGAGCACGAGCCGCCCTTCCGCATCTGTATTGCCAACCTGAACAGTCAATCCGTTAGCATAACGAATCACTTCGCCAGGCAGCATGGACGCACCGTCCGGCATATTTTCCGCTGTCGCCACAAGCACCACGAGATTTGCCGGCAGTTTGTTGCCCACAATAATGTCCAGCGCTCCGATCACGGCTGCCGAACCGCCCATGTCGATTCGCATATCGCTAAGATTGCGTCCCGACTTCAGGCTAATACCGCCTGTATCGAATGTGATGCCTTTCCCGACGAGCGCGATTAGCGGCTTAGAAGGGTCGGTGCAGTAACGCATTTCGATCATCGACGGCGGATACTTGCTGCCTTTACCAACTGCGATTAAACCGTTCATTTGATGCGCTTCGAGTTGTTCGCCTTTGAACACGGTCACTTGCACCGGCTTATCTTTGAACTGCTCGATGACCCTCTCCACCATATGCGTAGGACGCAGGAAATTCGGCGGCTCGTTGCCCAGGTCCCGGGCAAGCGTCGTGCCCATCGCCCGCACTTCTCCAAGACGGAGCGCTTCTTCCAGCTCCACCGAAGCCGTCATCAGCAGCTCGACGGTTTCCGTATGGCGCTGTTTTTCCTTCGACTTGTACTTATCGAACGCGTATGTCCCGAGCAGCCAGCCTTCGACCCAAGCAGTTGCAGCCTCCTGCTCACTGAATCGGCTTCCTATGACGCCAGACAGCATGCTAAGATCGACAGCCAC
Organism: Paenibacillus sp. P4_E11; assembly: GCF_056401635.1. Classification (NCBI taxonomy): domain Bacteria; kingdom Bacillati; phylum Bacillota; class Bacilli; order Caryophanales; family Paenibacillaceae; genus Paenibacillus; species Paenibacillus sp. P4_E11. Next base: position 32,566 of record NZ_JBFUIX010000066.1, read on the forward strand.
CGAAGACAGTTGCTCCTTTTCCACCGTTCTGCCAGCAACACCCGCTGCCGCACGAATATGATCAAGACCCAGCTTCGCTTCGTCGCCAAGACCAACCAATAAGGTGTGACTTTCAGAATGACGGCCGTACAGCCACGTCACCGCACCTTTATCTCCCACATGCTCCTTCAGATCATAACCACTCAGCTGATTAACCGGCAAATGCCCTTTGCTTACTGCATATACCATCACTTTCGCGACGGATGATTGATTTAATGTGAATTTCATCGTATCTCATTCCTTTTTGTAAAAGATATATTTCAGAAAAGGTAAATCATGCACGGGAAATCGGCACTTTTTATCGGAAATTCATTCTCTCCGCAACAGGGACATGATTCACCCGGATGCTATCACAAAGATGCCATTTGCCGCATATGTAACCATTAGCAACCAGCAAGTCCATATAAGCCGGTTACCCGGCCAATTATTCGATCGCGTTTGGCCGACGTCATTTTCACTAATATAGTCCCTTTAAGTGAGTTTGTTCTGACTGGGTAACATCTCGCGCAGCTTTACATGCACTTCCCCCATTTTCATAAAGAAAAAAAGTAATGATTCGGATTCTGACCGGATGAAACGCTTTCATTTTGTTAGTTAATGGCACCAGCATATCTTAAGACACGGCGCTCGATTTCACTTTCATCCGCCATAATGCGGTTGAAAGGCCAAAGTCACCTCCTTTCCAATACCAGTCGATCGCGTACGATACCGTCTGGACCACTCAAAAAACCTGCATACTAACGAAACCATTCCGGAGACATAGATATCCCCCTCTATATTTACGTGTTTCTTTAGTTCCGCAATTGGTGAGGAGAAAAAACATGCGATTCCGTAAAATCGATGTAATTATCGAAGTCGACATGTGTAACCCGAATATCTAACCTCACATGATCCCCCCATACAATCAAGTATTATTCATTGAAAAACAGTCTGATTTTAGAAAATTATACCACGCAATCATACACTACACTATCTAAAGTAACATATCAGAGAAATCAACTACCGGTCACCATGCTATACTCCCCGTTAGATTAGAAACTTGTAGCCAGATCAAACTGGCCGACAACCGTTCCTAATGATTAAACAATCGTTCCTCTTTAGCTTAATGATCCTTGGTCTTATGTTTGTGATACGGTTCTCCGCGCTGTCTTTAACGGCAATTATTAGAGCCATCCTTTGTGGGATGGCCCTTACTTTGTAAATTATTTAACTTTGAAGGAGACTTGGAAAAATCCGCAGTCGACTGACTAAACCCGGGCAAGCTTATCCGGGTTTCGTACGGCATACAATCTGGCAATCTTTCCGCGTCGGAGATGTATAAATATAGCGGCCAAAGTTTCGTCCCTCGAACGAATTACTATACCGTTTTCACCGTTTAAATGAGCAGCCTCGAGGTGAAATCTTTCCTGATAATTCCCTATCCTCTGGAACCCGTCGAGCAGGGCTCTGGCCACATGATCGCGAGTTTGTATCGGACGCTTATACGCGGTTACTTTTCCGCCTCCGTCGGCGACGAGCATGACGTCGTCGGTCAACAGAGACATCACATGATCGACGTTACCTTGTTCGAGGGATGCGAGGAACCGGCTAACCCATTCCTGTTCGACCGCATCGGCCGTGACTGGCTCATCTTCGGATATTCCCATCTTGCTTCTTGCCCGGCTCATCAACTTGCGGCAATTTGCTTCTCGCTTGCCGAGCAGTTCCGCTATTTCGGGATAATTGAAGCCCAGCGCCTCACGCAGAACGAAAACCGTCCGCTCCGTCGGCGACAGCCGCTCGAGCAGTACGAGCATAGCGTAAGACAGCAGATCGCGGCGGACGACCGTCGTCTCGAGCTGATCCGCCTCCGGCGTCCGAATCGGTTCAGGGAGCCAGGGACCGACGTACATCTCCCTCTTCTTCCTCGCCGACTTTTGCAAATTGAGGCAGCGATTGGTTACCATCTTGCACAAATACGCTTTCGGCTCCTCCAAACGTTCGGGATGTACGTCGCACGCCTTAACAAATACATCCTGCACCGCATCTTCCGCGTCTGCCGCGGAGCCAGTCAACTGATAAGCCAACGTGAACAGAAGCGCTCTATATTGATCGTACAGTTCCTCCATCCGCCGTCTCACCTCCTCCGGGCTATTAGACATATATCAACTTGGTCCCTTTGTTTCTATCGGAGCCAGCTAGCAAAATCCCATCCCAGCTTTTTGACTTTCCACGCAAGCTTCCCCGTTATGATGATATCAAGTCCCCATTTGCGTACCCACATCAACCCGCGATTTTGCCCAAGGCCGAAGCCGAAGGTATCCAAAAACGATTTGTGAACCGGCGCGGAACGGCCCTCCAGATCAGCCATCACGATTTTTCCCAGTCTTAACGCCTGCGGCCCAGCTTCTTTGCACGTCATCTGATCTGCCTTGCCGGTACTCGGATCGACGATTCTCGCACAATCGCCAATGCTGTATACGCCCGACATCCCTTGGACGCGATAGCATTCATCCACCAGCACTTGACCTTCAGAAGTAAGCGGCAAGTCCATGCTGCGGAGGGCCGGATTCGGTATCAGACCAATCGTCCATATACATAGGCCAACCGGCAGACGATCACTATTGCTCAACGTCAACACTCCTGCTTGCTCCCGCACTGCCTTACGATTGTGAAACACTGTCACTCCACAATCGCTGAGTATCTGATCCAATTTTCGTCCAGCTTTCTCTGGTCCTTCCGGGAACAGCCGCTCCTGCGCATTCAGCAAATAGACGGAGATATCGGACGAATTCAGTCCCAGCGCCGACGCTTCCTTCTGCATGGCGAGCGCCAGTTCGGCGGATGTCTCGATGCCGCTGTTGCCCGCCCCCGCAACTGCGACTGTCATCAGTCGCTTTCGTTCTTTAGGATTTGTCTCGCCGGCAGCTTGCCGTAGATTGGCGCGCCAGCGCTCCCGGATGTCCGCCGCGGCTTGCGGGTCGGTCAAGGCGATGCCGCCCTGATCGGGATCCGGTCGCCGAACGATGCTGCCGGCCGCCACAACTAAAAGGTCATAACGAATTCGGGCATCATTTCCTTGCGCGTCTGTATATCGAATCCGTTTTCCCCCGCTATCCACGGACGTAACCGTACCTTGCATGAATTCGACTCCTTCTGAAAACCCATAATGCGTCCAAGGAATCATAATCTCTTCCCCGCCTGCGGCCGGCCGGAACAACATCACTTTGCGCACATGACCCGGTTGCTTGTCGATCAGAACAAATCGAATACGCTGTCCATTCGCCATGCCCCGGGTCACTTCCTTTATTGCTTTGAGCGCCCCAAGCCCTGCATGGCCGCCTCCAATGATAATGCATGTCAAGTCGTTCATCTCTCTTCATCTCCTTTACATTTTTCACACATATAACAACGTAAGGATCTGATTTGTGACAGTGTAAACGAGCGAAGACTGTTCAAAAGCATTTTTTGAGTTGATCCCTTCCATCAAACGGTGGAGGGGCTGTTTGCTTTCACATGTATGGGACTAGTTATGTTAGATAGACTTATCCTCTTGAATTCAATTCCACTAGGCTGCCCGTTTGTTCAATGAGACCAGGGACGGCGGATTGCTGAGAGTAGGCGCCGCATGCCAACCACGTGCCCGCCAGAACCAATGACGATCAGTCGGTAAAGGCTGCCGGCCAGACCGGGAAAGGCAGCTCGACTTTCAGCGCGTAACCGTGATCGATCCGGACTGACGTGATCGAGACGAAAGATCAGGGCGTACGACGAGAATCGATGGCAGCCCTCGAGAACCAGCTCACGTCTAGGGACCGCGGCGATTACCCGAAAACCGGGAAACGTTGAGCCCTCGGCAAAGGGCCTAGGCCCAGATGCTGTGCAGTCGGCGGATCCAACCAGTCTCGCGTAGATGGCCACACCAGGACGCGAGAAGGATCGGTCCAGTGTTTCACACAGATTGCGCCAGACGTCGTTGGCCCCCGCTGCAATAACCGTCTCATGCTCATCGAGGTACGGCAACGAAGTGATATGCTTCAAAACCTCAGTGAGGTCCGATCGATTTTGACAAGGCGTAGTATGCCAGGTTCTTCGGCCCCGGGAGCGTTGACCTCTTCCTATGCCTACAACGAAAAGAAAAATTACGACAGCAAAAATAATGATAAATAAAAATTGCATATCGAGACTCCCCTGTACTTTTGGTATGATCCGCTCGTCGGGCTTAGTACGCTGACTTTTTGCATACACGACTCGGGGTCTCCCTGACCACGCACCTCGAAATACAGCGTGTCGCCCTCGGTCGTAACATGACCAAACGGCACAGACATGATCGTGTTTAGGCCAACTCAATCGATGCCACCAAACCCGCAATGCCTCCACCAATGATTGCCACATCAAACTGTTCTCCAACATACCTTCCTTCGCTGTTTATTCATTCATTAACAAGGAGTGCTTCCGCTCTCCAATGAAATTACAGTTCTCTACTTTACCTGTATGTCGTTATCTTCGAGGGAAGTTGGTTTCGATAGTGGCTGTTCTTTCGATTTTCTGAACTCGAACCTTTAATGCGGAGCCCAGAATTACTATGCCGCTTACCAATGAGATCCATGTAAGAGCGGTTACGGGAGCATTCCAGCCAAATCCTTTGCCAAAGAAGAACAATTCCCGCAGACCATCGACCATAAAGCGCATTGGGAGCCATGGATGAATCCACTCCCGATAGAAAGAGGACATCATTTCAGGCGGCAAAGCCAGCAAAGGCGCCCCGAAGAAAAGCAATAAGGCGAATATAGCAACACCTCTGATACCCAACACCGACATTACAGCAGTTATCATAAGGAAAAAACTGAAGAACGTAACGGATAAGAACAGCGCGGTATCCGCAAATTTAGGAATATCAAGATTCAGCATTCCATTCGCAAGCCAGGTTAGCCCGAATCCAACCGCAAGAGAAGCGATCGCGCCCATCAGGATATGCAGCAGTTTCGAGACTAGGCTCTCTTTTCGGGTCTTAAACAATCGTTTACTGAAGGTTATAAAAAGGATTGCCGAGCTGGCGATACATGCCATCCATAAGGGCTGAAATAAGGAAACAGGGGCATTGCCATTCACGCTTTTCGCGCCCGTTTCATTTACATTTGTCACTTTTTTTGCAATCGGAGAGGCTAAACTCGCAGCTTGCTCTACGGTCAGCGTAACTCCCTGCGTCTTAAAGCCCTCAAGCAATTGGGCGCGAACGCTGTTGTTCATGTTGTCAACGACTCCGTTCAGGATTTGCCCTGCTGCTGCCGATGCTGCGGTATTCATTCCTTGGTTTATTAATATCTGAACTTCAGGCACTGACGGTTTCGGGGTTCGCAAAGAAGCTTGCTTAGCGCTGAAGTCGCTCGGAATTACCAATGCCGCGTAATACTCTTGATAGTTTAATCCGTTCCGTGCCTCTTCCGCGCTTGATACCTCCACCCACTTCACAGCGGGGTCACCTTCCGTAGTTGCTGCCGTTTTCCGCATCATTTCAACGATCGTTTGCCCCATATTCATTTTCGGCTGACCCTGAATTTCGAAACCTTGATCTTCATTCACAACGGCAATCGGTAAATTTCTTGGTTTGGACTGGACAGATGGAAAAAGTGTAAGCGAAAAAATAAATACAACCAGGAAAGCAATAATTGGCGTTAACAATACCAATTTGTTTTTAAAAATATACATGTTTCACATCCTCATTTCGCAGAAAAATACTGAAAAGCTGCTTTATCATTCTTCAAAAGACGAGGGCAAGCTGCCGGATTAATCATCTCACTTCTCACCGTTCAGCGAGGCAGCCTCAATGTGAAGTTTTCCCTGTATGCGCCCGAATCCGTCGAGCAGGATTCGGGCCACGCGATCACGCGTTTGTATCGGACTCGTGGCCGCGATTACTTTTCCTCCTCCATCGGAGACGAGTATGACGTCTTCGGTCAGCAGGGACAGCACATGATCGACGTTACCTTGCTCGAGGGATGTGTGAGGAACCGGCTAACCCATTCCAGTTCGACCGCTTCGGCAGCGACCGGCTCCTCCTCGGTTTTTCCCATCTTGCTTCTTGCACGGCTCATCAGCATACGGCAATTCGTCTCTCGCTTGCCGAGCAGTTCGGCGATTTCGAGGTAATCGAAGCCAAACGCCTCACGCAGGACGAAAACCGTTCGCTCTGTCGGCGTCAGCCTCTCCAAAAGTACGAGCATGGCGTAAGACAGCAGATCGCGGCGGACGAGCGTCGTCTCGAGCGTATCCGCCTCCGGCGTCCGAATCGGTTCGGGGAGCCACGGACCGACGTATACTTCCCTTCTCCTCCGCGCCGACTTCTGCAGACTGAGGCAGTGATATGTTACCTTTTTGCACAAATACGCCTTCGGTTCCTCCAAACGTTCGGGATGTACGTCGCACGCCTTAAAAACACGTCCTGCTCCGCGTCTTCCGCGTCCGCCGCAGAGCCTGTCAACTGATAAGCCAGCTTGAACAGCAGCGCTCTGTATTGATCGTACAGTTGTTGGTCTCATGTTTATTATCGAAGCTTACTGCCTCCATCCCACGCCAGTTTCCTGAATTTCCAGGCAGGCTTTCCCGTTACAACCATATTAAGTCCCCATTTGCGTCCCCACACCAATCCGCGGTTTTCCCCCAGGCCGATGCAGAAGAGATCTAACGGCGCCGATTTATGAACCGGCGCGGGGCGGCCCTCCAGATCGGCTATCACGATTTTCCCCAGTCTATCTTCCTGTAGCGCAATTTCTGCGCATCTCATCATAGCTGCAATGCCGGTTTTTGGGTCGACGATTCTCGCGCAGTCGCCAATGCTGTATACGCCCGGCGCCCCTTGGACGCGATAAGATCCATCCACCAGCACTTGGCCTTCAGGAGTAAGCGGCAAGCCCATCGTGCGAAGGGCCGGATTCGGAATCAGACCAATCGTCCACATACATAGACCAACCGGCAGACGATCGCCATTGTTGAGCGTCACTACTCCTGCTTCCTCCCGCATCGCCTTGCGGTTGTAAAGCACTGTCACTCCACTTTCTCTGAGTATCTGATCCAGTTTTCGTCCAACTTTCTTGGGTCCATCCATGAACAATCGTTCCTGAGCACTTAGCAAATAGACAGAGATATCGGACGGGTTCAGTTCGAGTGACGATGCTTCCTTCTGCATCTCGAGCGCCAGCTCGGCGGATGTCTCAACGCCACTGATCCCCGCCCCCGCAACTGCGACTGTCATCAGTCGCTTTCGTTCTGTAGGATTTGTCTCCCCAGCAGCTTGCTTTAGATTGGCGCGCCAGCGCTC